>JVVZ01000473.1:0-408 GCA_001062585.1 Neisseria meningitidis | reverse complement strand
CAACGCCGTATCATTGCAATTTTAATCCACTATATCTGTACTGTCTGCGGCTTCTTCGCCTTGTCCTGATTTAAATTTAATCCACTATATCTTTTGATAGTCTCGAGTGAATATGAATCTATCGATACGATTTGGTTTTTGGGTTTTGTCAGGGAGATCCCGTTTTAAAGCTAAATTTCCGTTTGTTTGGAAACAGCGGTCTTTGTCTGCGGGAAGTTTGCTTCAAAAAATTGAATTAGAGAAGTGGGCAAGTTGCATTGGTGAGAAGTTAATAAGAGGTCGTCTGAAACGTTCTTAAACGTAAGTTTCAGACGACCTCTTCTCATGATTCGGATAGGCAGATTTAAACCGGACGGCAGGCAATCATATAATTCACTTCTGTCGAGTCGCATAAAGAATAGCGGCGGG
>JVVZ01000472.1:0-2546 GCA_001062585.1 Neisseria meningitidis | reverse complement strand
CCAAGTGAATCGGTTCCGTACTATCTGTACTGTCTGCGGCTTCGTCGCCTTGTCATGATTTAAAGTTAATCCACTATATCAATAAATTATCGAAAATCTGAAAGAAGGCCGTGACAGGGCGGACATATAAAAAATCGATTTTAAAACCATTTGGTTTATTGTCTGCTCACCCACTCTTTCTATTGAAATAGAAACGATGAACAGGCAATCGTTCAGCCGATATTCTTAATATCGTGAAACCCATTGTTTCAGACGACCCTGCCAATCCATTGGCTTATTTAATTCAGAAACTTGATTTACGCTTCGCCGCCTTCAGTATCCGATACGGCGTTCTCGGCTTCATTGTCTTCCGGATTTTCTACTTCGGGATTTTCATCTTCCGCTTCTTCGGCGACACGTTCCAGCGATACCAAGGTTTCGCCTTCGTCCAGATTAATCAGGCGAACGCCTGCTGCGGCTCGGCCGGTTTCGCGGATTTGCTCGACTTTGGTGCGGATGAGGACGCCGCCGCTGGTAATCAGCATCAGGTCATCGGTTTCGCCGACTAGGGTTGCGGCGACCAAATCACCGTTGCGCTCGCCGGTGTTGATGGCGATATTGCCTTGTCCGCCTTTGTTTTTGCGGCTGTAATCGGCAATCGGGGTACGTTTGCCGTAGCCGTTGGCGGTGGCGGTCAGCACTTGCAAATCGCTTTGCGCGGCTTCGGGGGCAAAGGTAATCAGGCTGACGATTTTGCCGTCGGCAGGCAGGCGCATACCGCGCAGGCCGCCGCTGCCGCGACCGGACGGACGCACACCGTGTTTGCCGCTTGGCAGGGCGTTTTCGTTGTCGGCGGTTTCGTCTTCGAGGTCGTCTGAAATCTCGGTTTCGATGTCGGCATCTTCCGCTTCGTCGTTACCGGATTTTTCCCAGTATTCGTTAAACCGGATGGCTTTGCCCAAATTGGAGAACAGCATGATGTCGTCCGAGCCGCTGGTTTGGGCTGCGCCGACGAGGTAGTCGCCTTCTTTGAGCGCGATGGCTTTGATGCCTTGGCTGCGGACGTTTTTAAAGGCGGAAAGCTGGACTTTTTTCACCATGCCTTGCGCGGTGGCGAAGAAGACGTATTGGTCTTCGGGGAACTCGCGCACGGCGAGGATGGCGCTGACTTTTTCGCCTTCTTCCAACTGGATGACGTTGTTAATCGGACGGCCGCGGCTGTTGCGTCCGCCTTCAGGCAGTTTGTAAACCTTAATCCAATGGCACTTACCGAGGTTGGTGAAACACATCAAATAGTCATGCGTGTTCGCGACAAACAGGGTCTCGATGAAGTCTTCGTCTTTGGTGGCCGCCGCCTGTTTGCCGCGTCCGCCGCGACGCTGCGCCTGATAGTCGGTGGTCGGCTGGGTTTTGATATAGCCGCCGTGAGTCAGGGTAACGACCATTTCACGTTGCGGAATCAGGTCTTCATCAGCAATGTCGCCGCCGAACGGGTTGATTTCGCTGCGGCGTTCGTCGCCGAAATTGGTTTTGGTTTCTTCCAATTCTTCGCGGATGATTTGGGTGATGCGTTCCGGTTTCGCCAAAATGTCCAAATAGTCGATGATTTTTGCCATAATGTTTTTGTAATCGCCGACGATTTCTTCTTGGTCGAGGCCGGTCAGGTTGCGCAAGCTCATGCGCAGGATGGCGTCGGCTTGGATTTCGCTCAGATAATAGCCTTGTTCCTGCAAGCCGAGATTGGCGGGCAGACCTTCAGGGCGCGCCATACGCAGGTCGAGGTCGGTACGGCTCAACATGTCTTCCACCAAACCGCTGCGCCATGCGCGGGAAAGCAGTTTTTCTTTGGCCTCGGGCGCGTCGGCGGATTCTTTAATCAATCGAATCATCTCGTCGATATTGGACAAGGCGATGGCTTTACCTTCGGCGATATGGCCTTCATGACGCGCTTTTTTCAGGCGGAACAGGGTGCGGCGGGTAACGACTTCGCGACGGTGGCGCAGAAATTCCGCCAAAATCTGTTTCAGGTTCAACAGGCGCGGCTGACCGTCAACCAAAGCAACCATGTTGATGCCGAAGCTGTCTTGAAGCTGGGTGAGTTTGTAGAGCTGGTTTAAAACGACTTCGGCGTTTTCATTGCGTTTCAATTCGATAACGACGCGCATACCGGATTTGTCGGATTCGTCGCGCAGGTCGGATACGCCTTCCAACGTTTTTTCGCGCACCAGTTCGCCGATTTTTTCCACCAGTTTGGCTTTGTTCACCTGATACGGGATTTCGTCGATGATGATGGCTTCACGTTCCCCGTTTTTGCCTATGGGTTCGATATGGGTTTTACCGCGCATAACGACGCGGCCGCGGCCGGTTTTATAGCCTTCGCGCACGCCGCTCAAGCCGTAGATGGTTGCGCCGGTCGGGAAATCGGGCGCTTGGAGAATATTGATTAATTCGTCGATTTCGGTTTCGGGTTCGTCCAAAAGACGCAGACAGGCGTTGATGGTGTCAGTGAGGTTGTGCGGCGGGATGTTGGTCGCCATACCGACGGCAATACCGGACGAGCCGTTGAC
>JVVZ01000051.1:0-6892 GCA_001062585.1 Neisseria meningitidis | reverse complement strand
CTCTTTGAGCTAAGGCGAGGCAACGCCGTGCTGGTTTAAAGTTAATCCACTATAGAAAAACCTTTTTCAGACGACCTCTTGTCAAACCTCGTCTGAAACGTCCCTAAAAAGGAATCCCATGAAACCGATTATCCGCACTGCTCTGACCGCCGCCATCATCCTGCCCCTCGCCTCCTGCGGCCTTTTTTCCGGCAAACATCACCCGAAGACCAAAACCCACACCACCGCCCGAACAGTCCAACCCGTCCGCATCAGCAACATCGACCGCACTCAAGGCTCGCAAGAACTTATGCTGCACAGCATGGGGCTAATCGGCACGCCTTACAGATGGGGCGGCAGCAGCACTGCCACCGGCTTCGATTGCAGCGGCATGATTCAATTCGTCTATAAAAACGCCCTCGGTGTCAGCCTCCCGCGAACCGCCCGCGACATGGCGGCAGCCAGCCGCAAAATCCCCGACAACCAACTAAAAGCCGGCGACCTCGTCTTTTTCAACACCGGCGGTTCATCCCAATATTCCCACGTCGGCCTCTACATCGGCAACGGCGAATTTATCCACGCCCCAAGCAGCGGCAAAACCATCAAAACCGAAAAACTCTCCAGCCCGTATTACGCTAAACATTATCTCGGCGCGCATACTTTCTTTACGGAATAAGGCATACAGCGGGATTCTTCATCTATCAGCACAAGACAAAAACGAACCAACGTCGTTAACGTAATCGCAATTCCAATGCAGCAAATCAAAAAGGTCGTCTGAAAACCTGTCTTTCAAGTTTTCAGACGACCTTTGCATCCACTCCATTCAAACACCGCTGTCAGCGATGCCTCAACAAAACCGCTCTTTCCTTACCCAAGCAGCCTCATCAAAAACAGCCGCTCCGTTGTACAGGCGAAATAGCGGAATAATCAGCACGTCTTCTGTCAGCGTGTGTTCAAATCGCCGAAATCAAAAATTTAAGCCTGCAAAGAAGCGCGATTTTCCAAAACTTGGTCAATCAGACCGTATTCTTTGGCTTCTTCGGCAGACATGAAGTTGTCGCGGTCGGTGTCGCGCTCCAAATCTGCCAAGTCACGGCCGCAGTGTTTCGCCATCAGGCGGTTGAGTTTCTCTTTGATTTTCAACAGCTCGCGGGCATGGATTTCAATATCGGATGCCTGACCGCCCAAACCGCCGCTGATTAAAGGTTGGTGAATCATGATACGGCTGTTGGGCAGGGCGAAACGTTTGCCTTTTTCGCCTGCCGAGAGCAGGAATGCGCCCATACTTGCCGCTTGCCCCAAGCATAAAGTGGAGACATTGGGCTTGATGAAATTCATGGTATCGTAAATCGACATGCCTGCCGTTACCGAGCCACCGGGGGAATTGATATAGAAGAAAATATCTTTGTCCGGATTTTCACTCTCCAAAAACAACAGCTGGGCAACCACCAAATTGGCGGATTCGTCCGTTACCGGGCCGACCAAAAATACGATGCGCTCTTTCAAAAGGCGCGAGTAAATATCAAATGCACGCTCGCCGCGGCCGCTTTGTTCGATAACGGTAGGAACGAGGTAATTATTGAAATCGAAGGACATTTTTGTCTCCTGTCAATGTTGCGAAAGCACCAAAGGGATGCTTTGGTGCTTTCAAGTTGCCTGTTTCAGACGACCTTTTGAAGATGATTAGGCTTGTGCGCCCATCACTTCGTCAAAAGACAAAGCTTTTTCGGTTACTTTGGCTTTGCCCAAAACGAAATCAACGACGTTGCTTTCTACTGCCAAAGAAGTCGGACCTTGCAGGCGGGAAGGCTCTGCGTAGTACCAATCGATCACTTCTTGAGGATCTTCGTAGCTTTCTGCGAAGTTGGCAACAACGGCTTTGATTTGCTCTTCAGTCGGTTCCAGTTTGTTTTCTTCAACCAGTTTGGCCAAAATCAGACCCAAAGATACGCGGCGTTCGGCTTGCTCTTTGAACATGTCCAAAGGCAGATCCAAGTTGACAGCGTCAGCCATGCCTTGATTGACGAAGTTTTGTTTCATTTCGTTTGCCAAACGGGCGGCTTCTTCATTTACCAAAGCAACGGGCGCTTTCAGCTCTACGGCTTTGAGCAGCGCGTTCATTACAGATTCTTTGGTTTGTTCGTTTACGCGGCGCTCAACTTCGCGGCCTACGTTTTTCTTCACTTCTTCGCGCATTTTGGCAACGTCGCCGTCGGCGATACCCAATGCTTTGGCGAAGTCGGCATCAACTTCGGGCAGGGTGGGTTCGGATACGTTGTTCAATGTGATGGTGAAGACAGCGGATTTACCGGCAACGTCTTTACCGTGGTAGTCTTCAGGGAAGTTGACGGTAACGTCTTTGCTTTCTCCTACCTTCATGCTGACTACGCCGGCTTCAAACTCAGGCAACATTTGACCTGCGCCCAATACGAAGGCGTAGTTTTTGGATGCACCGCCGGCAAAAGGTTCGCCGTCGATTTTGCCTTCGAAGTCGATGATGACGCGGTCGCCGTTTTGGGCTTCGCGTTCAACATGGTTGAAGCGGGTGCGTTGTTTGCGCAGGATTTCTACGGTTTGGTCCACTTCGGCATCGCCGACGGAAGCGGTTACTTTTTCGACTTCTTGTGCAGACAAATCGCCGATAACGACTTCAGGGAACACTTCGAAAATCGCAGCGATTTTCAGGGATTCTTTATCGTCCTGTTCTTCAACGCCTTCGAAACGCGGATAGCCAGCAACTTTCAATTCTTGGGCAACGGCAACATCGTAGAAGCGGCGTTGGACCATTTCATTGATGACATCATTTTGAGCGCTTGCACCGTACATTTGGGCAATCATTTTTAAAGGTGCTTTACCCGGACGGAAACCGTCGATTTTTGCACGGCGTTGGGTTTGTTTCAGTTTTTTATCGGTTTCTGCGTTGATTTCGGACCAAGGCAGGGACAACACTACTTTGCGTTCCAGATTTTCTAAAGTTTCAACAGTTACGCTCATCGTAAGACCTTAATTTGTTGTGTTAAATAAAAAATGGGAATCCTTTTGCCAATGATGACTGCAAAAGCGGTCCGACCCATCGGGGCTTTTATCGTCCGTTGCTTGCAAAAGGCAGGAAAATTAGCTGGCTAGTATATCACAATGTTTGATTGACTGGATAATATAGTGGATTAACTTTAAACCAGCACGGCGTTGCCTCGCCTTGTCCTGATTTAAATTTAATCCACTATATCGTCGATAGGCGGGCCGATTTTGCCCCGATAAAATAAGGTATTGGATCCGACATCATAAAAGGTCGTCTGAAAACAGATATAACCGGTTTTCAGACGACCTTTGGTAATTATTGAGATCACAACTGGTCTTTTTGTGCCAGAATCCTGCGGCTGCCGTTGATGTCTGCGGGAGAAACGACACCGGCGTTTTCAAGCGCTTCCATCAGGTTGGCGGCGCGGTTGTAGCCGATGCGCAACTGGCGTTGCAGGGAGGAGATGGAGGTTTTTTTGCTTTCCAAAATGTAGGCGACGGCTTGGTCGAACAGTTCGTCGCTGCCTGCATTCGGATTGACGATGTTGGTGGTTTCCAGCGCAGCTTCACCGCTGAGCAAACCTTCGACATAGTCGGCGGGGGCTTGCGATTTGACGTAGTTGACGACTTGATGCACTTCGTCGTCTGAAACAAACGCGCCTTGCAGGCGGGTCGGCTCGGCGCTGCCCGGTTGCAGGAACAGGGAGTCGCCGTATTTCAGCAGTTCGTCCGCACCCATTTGGTCGAGGATGGTGCGGCTGTCGATTTTGCTTTGCACGGTAAACGCCATACGCGTCGGGATGTTTGCCTTAATCAGGCCGGTGACGACATCGACGCTCGGGCGTTGGGTCGCGACAATCATATGGATACCGGCGGCACGCGCTTTTTGGGCGAGGCGGGCAATTTGTTGTTCGACGGCTTTGCGTTCGGTCATCATCAGGTCTGCCAACTCGTCGATAACGACCACAATCATCGGCAGTTTTTCCAGCGGCTCGGGGTCGTCCGGATTCAGGCTGAACGGGTTGGGCATGGGTTTGCCCGATGCTTTGGCGGCTTCGACTTTTTGGTTGAAGCCTTCCAAGTTGCGCACGCCGGCGTGGGAAAGCAGGCGGTAGCGTTTTTCCATTTCGGCGACACACCAGTTCAACGCCTGCCCCGCTTCACGCATATCGGTAACGACCGGGCAGAGCAGGTGCGGAATGCCGTCGTAAATGCTCAATTCGAGCATTTTCGGGTCAATCATGATGAAGCGGACTTCGTCGGGCGTGGCTTTGAAAAGCATGGACATAATCATGCCGTTCACACCGACGGATTTACCCGAACCGGTCATACCGGCGACCAAAAGATGCGGCATTTTTGCCAAATCGCCGACCACGGGCGTACCGGAAATGTCTTTACCCAAAGCGACGGTCAGCTTGGATTTGGCTTCAGTAAACACGGGCGAAGACAAGATTTCGCTCAACATCACGTCTTGGCGTTTTTCGTTGGGCAACTCGATGCCCATGGTGTTTTTGCCCGCGATGGTTTCCACGATGCGTACGGATTGCAGCGACATGGAACGCGCCAAATCTTTAGACAGGGCAACGATTTGGCTGCCTTTTATGCCTTGCGCAGGTTCGATTTCATAACGCGTAATCACAGGGCCGGAAGTGGCGGAAACGACTTGCACGCCGATGCCGAATTCTGCCAACTTGGATTCAATCAATTCAGCAGTGCGCTCTAATTCGGCAGGATTGATGCTGACGGGTTCGCCGTTGGGCAGGCGCAGCAGGTTCATGCTGGGTTTGTGGTATTCGCCTGTTTGTTGCGGCTCGTTGTCTTCAAACAAGGAAGCCTGAATTTTGGGTGGCGGCGCGACGGAGACCGCGACAGATTTGCGGTTGCTGGTGCTGCCTGCAAGCGGAGTAACGGGCGTGGCGGTGATGTTTTTGGCTTCTTTCACCATGCGGCGGGTGTTTTCCGTTTCCAAGGCTTCGGCGGTTGAGCCGTCATCCTTGCGTCTGCCCAATGCCTTTTTCAGACGACCCCAAATGCCTGAAAACAGGCTTTCGGTATTGCGTCCTGTTTTTGCCATGACTTCCAGCCAAGACACTTGCGCCAGCAAGGAAACGGAAAGCAGCAGCATGACGCACATAATCAGCAGGCTGCCGGATTTGCCCAGCAGCCAAGCCAAGCCTGAACCAGCCAAAGCGCCGACCAAACCGCCCGCACCGACAGGCAGGGTTTCGTCCAAAGTATTTTGAAGGGTGAAATATTCGAGAATCGGGCTGCACACCAAAAGCAGGAACAAAGCCAGCGCGGCAACGCCGTGGTTGTACGATTTGTAGTTTTCGCGCTTTTGCAGCGGGCGGAAATTTTTATAGAGGAAAACGCACGAAGCGGCGATCCACCACCAAAACGACAGACCAAAAAGATAATAGCCGACATCGGAAACATACGCGCCAAACAGCCCGCCGAAATTGGCGATGTCATCCGGTTTCGGCACGCTGCGCGACCATGCGGGGTCGGTCATTTTGAAGCTGGCGAGGGAAATGGCGATGAAGACCGTCACCATCAGCCCGAAGAGCCACAGCGCGTCGTTAATCAGATTGACGACATGCTCGGGGCGCGCTTTTTTTTCTTCATTTTTTTGCAGCGCTTTGGCAGCCTTCAAACGCTCGGAAACCTTGTTCGGCTCTGTCTGCGCCTTCGTTTGGCTTTGACGGCGCGTGCTCGGTTTGGCGTTTGTTTTGGCTTTAGTTTTTGATGCGGTTTTAGAGGATTTTGCGGTCATGGATGGATTTTTGATATTCGGTACAGGTCGTCTGAAAAGGGAAAACCGACGGGGAATCCATCCGTCGGGTGTAATGTGTGTTGGGTTCAAATTATACCGTATTTACCGTTTCTGATAAAACAAGGTCGTCTGAAAAAGGTTTTCAGACGACCTCTTGTTCAGCTTTCAGCCGTCAGTCTTTCAATGACTGCTCTGCGGCATTGCGGACTTTATCGGCAGCCGCTTCGATTTCGGATTGGACAACTTCGGCAGCAGCTTGCGCCGGAGCGGGCGTTTCCGCTTGCGCGGCGCTGGTGGTTTCGGTCGGCGCGGCAGCTTCAGGGGCTTGGAGCGGCAGGCGCGCCAAAACGGTGCGAACGCCGGTGACTTTGTCGCCAATGGCAACTTGTGCCTGCGCGTCAACCGGCAGATACATATCGACGCGCGAACCGAAGCGGATAAAGCCGTAGCGTTCGCCGCGGGTCAGTTTCTCGCCTGCTTTGGTGTAACACAAAATACGGCGGGCAACTAAACCTGCGACTTGGACGAAGGTGATTTCGCGGCCTGACGCAGTGGTCGCCAGTACGGCGTTGCGTTCGTTTTCGGTACTGGCTTTGTCCAAATCGGCATTGAGGAATTTGCCTTTATTGTATTCGACGGCGGTCACGGTGCAGTCGGCAGGCGATTTTTGCGAGTGGACATTGAAGACGTTCATGAACACGCTGATTTTCAACGCTTCGGTATCACGGTAAGGATCGCGCGCGCGCTCGACGACGACGATGCGTCCGTCAACGGGGCTTAAAATCGCTTCAGGGTCTTGCGGGATTTCGCGGGCGGGATCGCGGAAAAATTGCAGGGCAAATACGGTGAACATCCAAAACGGCAGCGACCACCAGCCGCAGCAGGCAGACACCAGCAAACTCAATACCAAACCGCCGCCGATGAACGGCCAGCCCTCGCGGGCGATAATCGGGTGGGGGTACAGACGGTTCATAACTTTCCTTTTCTATTCAAATTGCCGCCATTATAGCGGAATATCCTAAAAAGGTCGTCTGAACGCTGTTTCAGACGACCTTTTGTCTTTTTGTATTTGTATAGTGGATTAACTTTAAACCAGTACGGCGTTGCCTCGCCTTAGCTCAA
>JVVZ01000471.1:0-756 GCA_001062585.1 Neisseria meningitidis | reverse complement strand
CGTATAGCGCATCATGCGGTTCAGTTCCTGCGCGTCGCAGCGACCCGCGCCCTCAGCAATCGCGTCTGTCAAACCCGCCATTTCAGCGTTTTCCGAACTTGTCGGGCACATTTTGAGAAAATTTCGCCGCGCCTTGAGCGTATCGCCCATCTTTTTATGCCTAATCGAAAAATAACGTTTAATCGACTGCGCACACTCGCTCGGACGGTCGCCTGAAGACAGGCACAAAACCGCCTCGCACGCTAAGCGAGTATCGCCCGTCAGTACATCGTCGGCAAAAGCCGCAGGAGCAGCCCCCAGCATGGCAGCCACCAGCAAACCCAAAGATTTATTCATACACATACCTTTTAAAAGACCCGTCGATGCGGGTATTGAAACCAAAGACGAAAAAAAGGATAATCTACGTACCCCTACGCGAGATTATCCATCTCCGAAAAAGCCGCTTTCGCAAGAAAGCGGTTTTTTCATTGCCATACGACCGTCCGAACTTGAAACTTTCTTCCTTCTTGGACAATGTTCACACATAAATCACCATTGCCCTTCATCAGCAGGTCAACCTGCTGTGCAGCGGCTCTCATGCTTTGATATGTCCCGATGACGATCTGTTTGACGGGCTTGCGGAGTTTTTTCATGTTGCTTCCTTTCGCTTTTAAATGAAGTGAAGGTCGTCTGAAACGTTTTCAGACGACCTTAGAATTTAATTGCAGGGCTTCCACCTGCTCCCCGACGTATTGCCGGTAGTCAGCCTTATCAGGG
>JVVZ01000470.1:0-7464 GCA_001062585.1 Neisseria meningitidis | reverse complement strand
CTGTACTGTCCGCGGCTTCGTCGCCTTGTCCTGATTTAAATTTAATCCACTATAATTCATCAATAATCGGTAAAGCACGCTTAGATTGAAGCAGGACTGACAAAAGTGGTCGGATTTTCTGCCATGCCGGGTTGGATTCGGGATGCCTGAAGGTCGTCTGAAAATATTTTAGCAAAACTTGCTGTCGGTTTTCAGACGACCTTTTCTTTGGGACTGGGCTATGCTTTGTCCTCTTCGTTTTCCACCGCTTTGGGCGGAACGGGCGCGAACCAGCCGACCAGAAGCAGCAGCACGCCGACGATGATGAAGGAGGCGATGCGGGCGATGCCGCCGCTGTTGGCAAGCTCGATGAGGAAGAGCTTGATGACGACGATTGCCATCAGCGCCGCGCCGGTTATCCAGAAGGGGCGCAGTTTGCGGCGGTTGCCGTACACCATCAGGATGATGGCGGTCACTGCCCAGACGACGGAGAGGCTGGCTTGCAGGCCGAAGGATTGGAGCATGATGTCGAGTTGCCAAGTGATGCCGTCGTAGAAATGCCATAGGCGCATCACGCCCGCGCTGATGACCATGAATGCGAGGGCGGCGACGCCGGGCGCGTTCACGCGGCGGTATTCTGCAGGCAGGGCTTCGGGCAGGGACTTCAGGGCAAACCACAGCATTCCGGCGCAGGCGAGTTCCAGCGGGTTAAGCAGCGGGATATACGGCAACGGCGCGGGTTGGAACGGAGTAGAGAAGTTCGTCCATATCATCCAACTTGCCGCGGCAAGGGCGGCTATCGGCAGGGCGGAATGCTGATAGGCGGATTGATGTCGTCTGAAAAAGCCGCGCTGCCGCTGCGTATGAAGGACGACCCACATGATCAGCGGTACGGCAAGCCACGAGAGCTGCGACCAAACGCCGTCGACGAGTTCGCCGACATACATTCCCGACCAAAGCGACCAAAGGATGCCGAGCATGATGATGTTGATTTTGTGCAAGCCGATAGGCGAATTGGTTCGGCGGTTATTCAGGATGACGAAGTTCAACACGGTAGCGGCGGCAAGCGGCAGGGCTGCGGCGGCCGTCCATAGGTGTTCGAGGTGATAGCCGATGAAGTGCAGGGCAAACAGGGGCAGGAATGCCAAGGTCGTCTGAAAAAGCTCTTTCCAGTTCAAACGGTTGGCAAGCAACAGCAAGGCGGTGAATATCGGCAATGCCCAAAGCTCGATAAACAGGGTTTCTTCGCCCGTCCATTGGGTATAGGTGGCGAAGCCGCCCAACATCAGGGCGATAACGAGGATAGCCCAGCCTGCAATCTGCGAGAACGGGAGGGTTTGGTCTTGTTTGCCTTGGTTTTCCGATGCTTCGGTTTGGACGCGCGAATATTGCAGCATGTAGGCCGCGGCAAACAGCAGCGGCGCGGCGGCAAAGAGGTGCCAGTGTGTCAGGAAGCCGTTGGATTCATTATTAATCGAGGCTTGGAAGAGCAGGATAAAGATTGCATTGCCCAAGGCGAATGTGCTGAACACGTCCGACTTGCCTTTGCCTCGGCAGAACGCCCAAGCTGCCACCAAAGCAGAGAAAATGATGATGCTGCCGCGTTCCGCGAAAAACAGTAAAGGCAGGATGGATGTGTAGAGCAGGGCGGCGCAGAGGGTTGCGTTTTGAAGCGTGTGTTCCCAGTGTGCCGAGCCTTTACGGCGGTAGAGGTGCCACTGCAGGTAAATTGCTGCGCCGCCGAACAGGGTCAGCAGGGTGGTAAACCATTGACCTTGCAGGATGGTGGATCCTCCCTCCTGATAACCGCTCAGTTGGGTCAGCGCCGCCAGCAGATAAACGACGAGCGCACCCAAACGCATATGCGGACGCTGTTGGCGCAGCCCGAAGAAATACACGAGCGCGGATTCTACCGTCCACAGGATGACGGTGTTGCCGCGTTCAAAGTGAAGCGGAACGGCGAGCGTGAGGAAAAGCAGCGACAGGGCGAAAAATGCCTGACGCAGGATGTACAAACCCTGTTGCCGTTTCAGCATCAGCGCGGCAAGCCCGTAAACGGCGGCGAAGCCCAGCGCGGAGAATGCGTCCGCAGACGGCCAGTGTTCCACCATGCGGTATTGCAGTCCGAACGCCGCCGCCATCGTGCCGAACAATAAAGTATGGTCGAGGACGTGAACGCGCAGGCCGTGGGAGCAGAGGCTGTTCCAAATTTCTTCCAGCGTCGCATTGTCGGCAACGGGCGCGAGCGTGTCTTCGCGGTTTTCCGTCAGCTTGCGGCGGGCGAACAGATAGGCGATGAAGGTGTAGAGCAGCCAGTGGTAAATCAGGAAAGGTTCGGTCGTGGCGAAATGCTGCGGCGTATAGCTTTGCATGCCCCACAACGCGGCGATGGAGAAGGTTCCGGTGAAACCCGTCAGGTTCAGCGGCCGCCATGCCTTAAACCAGGCAATCGCCGCTACGCCGGCATTGAGCAGGGAAAGGTAGGAAAACAGCACCAAATAATTGCCGCTGCCGTCCGATACCAGGATGGGCGCCGCCAGACCGCCGACCAAGGCAACCTGCGCCATAATCTGCGCGTTCTGCCTGATTGCCAGCAACGCCATCAATACGACCATCGCCACCATCAGTACGAACACGATCGGTGCGGGCAAGAGCGGATGCAGTTTCAACGCCGCCAAAGAAGTCAGATACATTACTGCCACGCCGAAGCCTTGCAACACCAGACCGTATTCTCGTTTGCGGCTTTGCAGCTTCCAGCCGCCGATGACTGCTGCCAGACCTGCGCCTGCCACGGTCAGGTAACGCATTTCCACCGGTACATAAATCCGCTCGGAGGCATAGCGCAAGAGGAACGCCAAGCCGAGGAACAGCACCACGATACCGGTTTTCAGCAGCGGATTACCGCGCAGGAACCAAGCAACAATGGGATTTTCGGAGAATTTGAAATCGAAACCTTCCTCTTTATGGATAACGGTTTCACGAGAATCTGCGTCGATGTTTTCTGATGTATTTGCAGACGGCATCGGTGCTTCGTTTTCAGACGACGTTTGCAGGACAGGCGCGTCTTGTTTGCGTTCGTCTTCTTGAATAGCGGAAACTTGGGCAGGTGTTTCGACGCTGTCTGCGTACAGAGCAGGTTCGGGCTGCACGGAAGGTTCGGCGGAAACAGGGGGAACAGGTGTAGAAAAAGAGGGGGCGGCAACCGGCTCAATGTGCGGCTCGACAGGCGCATTGTCCGCAGTTGCGACAGGTTCAACCTTCTCATGAAGCGGCGCAGGGGTCGTCTGAATATCGTCGGCATGTTCGGACAAAACAGCGCGCAGTTTCCTAGCCTGCCCGACTTCTGCTTTATCATGAACGGTTTCTTGTTCCAAAGCCGTCAAACGCAGCTTCAGCAACTCGATTTCTTTTTCCAGGTTTTGCAGTTTTGCATCATGTTCTTCCTGACGCGGTTTGCCGAGTTCCCGCGCAAACAACCATAAAATAGAGCCGAAAATGACGCCGACGGTCATTTCGTCAAGAAAATAGCCAATGAGGATGGGGATGAGTAGGCAGAAATACTGCATAAAACACCTGTCCGATAACGGTAAAAATATGCCAATTGTAGCATTCTTGTCATGAGAAGGATGTATAGAAGGCGTAACGGTAGGAAAAGCTGTTGTGCGGTAAGCAACATTGTATTTGCAGAATTAATTTACGGCACAAGGTCGTCTGAAAAGCGAAATTGGATTTCAGACGACCTTGTCGATGGGTTTCGTCCTGCTGTTTATCATGAATATAGGCTTTATATCGTGAAACCGGGCGCAAGTCCTGTGAACTTGCCATGCTTGATACGGACTATTTATTATAGGCGTTAGCTTCGATAGGGTATGGTTTGTCTAGCCACCAAGTTTCAAGGCTTTTTTGATACCCATATTTTTCGAAAGAAAATCTAATGCCTCATTAACCCAACCATGCTTTGGGTTTCCCGCCAATTTTGTCTCCTCTCTTCGTGGGAGAGGAGGTTGAGGATGCTGAAACCCAGCCGTTTTTAGGGATTCGACCAATTTGTTCCCTCTCCTTATTAGGGTTTCAACCAATTTGTCCCCTCTCCCCGTGGGAGAGGGTTAGGGAGAGGGCAGTAAGCCGCAGGCTTACATTCAGGTTTCTAGGTTTCGCAAAAAATCTTCTGAAAGGTCGTCTGAAAGGTTGCCCCGTCAAGAGGCTGAGCACACTGAGAACGAGCGAAACAAATTTCGCCAACACGGAACGCTAAAACCTTTTCAAAAAGGAAAATACGATGAAATTCAATCAAATCCATTTATTGTGTATTGCCGCAGCCTTGGCGCTTGCTGCCTGTAAAAATACTGAAGTTCCGTTAAACAGTCAGGTTCAATTACCCCAGACGTTTACGCAGGATGCGGCGGCAAAGGGTGATGCGGACATCGGGGCGTGGTGGCAGCAGTGGAACGATCCGGTGTTAAGCGGATTAATCGCTCAGGGTTTGGCGCAGGGGCATGATGTGAAAATCGCCGTCAGCCGTCTGAACGAAGCCCGTGCCGTGGCGGGGGCGGCGCGTGCCGATTTGGGGCCGACTGTCGGACTGAGCGGCAAGGTGGGGGCGAATGACAGCAAAATGGATAACCCGCTCGACAGCAATGCCAGAGCGTTGCTCTCGCGTTATCCGCAGGCCTCGTCTTTAAACGGCGATACCATCGAGTCCACAGGCACCAGCATGTACGGCGGACTGACTGCTTCGTGGGAGCCGGATATTTTCGGCAAGAAACGCAGCGATGCCGATGCCGCCCGTTATGCCGCACTCGGACAACAAGAGTTGGCGTATGGCGCACAAATGCTGGTGGTGGGCGATATTGCCGACAATTATTTTAAAGCGCGTGCGGCTCAAGATCGTCTGAAAACCGCCGACCAAACCGTTGCCACCTTGCGGCGGATGGTGCGCTACATCGAAGGGCGTTTTAAGGCGGGACATGTCAGCCGCTATGAAGTGAACGAGGCGAAAGTGCAACTGACCGCAGCGGAAGCCAAACGAGCCACGATAGGGGCGGAATACGCCGCTTATGTACGCAGTATTGCCGTGTTGACCGGTAACGTGCCGCAGACGTTTACGCTGCCCGAATCGTCTGTCGATGCGTTGGCGCGCCAACCCTCCGCGCCGGGCGGGCAGACGCCGCAAGGCTTGCTGGAACGCCGTCCCGACCTGCGCGCGCAGGCGGCGCAAGTCAATGCCTATGCCGCCAAATTCGCCAGTGCCAAAGCCGATTTGCTGCCGCGCTTCACTATCAGTTTTATGGGGCAGGGCGGACGCATCGGTGTGGACGGCGACCGTTCGCTGACCGGCTGGGCAAGTTTGCTGTCGGTGGGCATACAGACGCCGCTGTTCACCAATGGCCGCATCAAGGCCAATATCAAAGCCGCCGATGCGCGCCTTCAGACGGCATTGTTGGAATACGACAAACGGCTTCTGACCGCGCTGGGCGAAGTTGACAGCGCGTATCAAGGCGTGGAATCGCTAAGCCGTCAAACCGAACTGCTGCAAACCGCCCATAATCAGGCAGCACGCCATGCTGCCGATACGGAAAAAATGTTTCGCAACGGCTACAAAACGCTGGATGTCGCCCTCAAAGCCCATATCACCGAAGGCCAAATGCAGGAAAACCTGATTGCGGCGCGGCTGGCAAGGGCGCAGATGCTGGTGTCGCTGTATAAGGCATTGGGCGGCGGCTGGTCGAAATAAAAAAGCAAAAAGGTCGTCTGAAAAATTTCAGACGACCTGGGTTTGTTAGAAAAATTGAAAATTTCTGATATCGATATAGATAAGGTTGCCAATTAAAAAGGTTAGTGGGTATAAGACTAAATTTGTGTGTGAGGAAGTGGTGATGAATCGATGCGGACCGTATTTAGTTAGTGGTATAAGGGAGTTTTAGAAATGAATGAGAAAAGCAGACTGTCTGCCCCATTTTTGCCAAACCAATATCTGGAAAGATTGGGTTAGGATTTTCAATGATGAAATTTTATTATTTGACTATCAGTCACAACATCCCATGCGGGATTGGGTTTTACAATAATTATCTACTGCCAGAGGAGTTGCTCCCCTCCTTCCAACTGAACGATTTTAAGGTGGAATATGGTTCTCTTCCCTGGTATGCGGGAATAACACGGAAGCGTAAAAAAATTATACTTCCTGATAATCTCATTTTGGTCTCTAATTTAAGGGAATATGACTACCCTGTACGTAGTTTATCTGAATACACTTATATCATTACCCAAGAATTTATGCGGTGTTTAGAGGGAATGAAGACAAATATTTTACAAATAAAACCTGTAAAATATATGAATGGGAAAACAAAAAATATCATATCAAATCGTGTTTATTATGCGATGACAACAGATAAGTTAGGACTGGAAGAAGTTGTAAATCTTAAAGAATGTGAATATGAGCAGGTTTATGGAGTTGATGAATTACTCAAAATGAGCATTTTGGATAATTGTGATTACGATTTATTTGATATTAAACATGAGACTAAATGTTCTTTGATTGTTTCGGAAAAATTTCGACAAAAGGCTAATGATTTGAAGTTGGAGTATCTGGAATTTCTGCCCGTTGAGTTGACAAGGTTGCTCACATCCAAGGAATGGATGGCTACGGAGATAAATTCTTTGCCTAGATATACCCCTGTTTAATAAATTTTATATGTATTGTTTGGTACTCAAAAAAGGTTGTGAAAAGGTCGTCTGAAAAATTTCAGACGACCTGGGTTTATTAGAAGAATTGAAAATTCATGATATCGATATAGATAAGGTTGTTGATTAAAAAGTTTTAGTGGATATTAGACCAAATTTGTGTGTGAGGAAGTGGTGATGAATCGATGTGAACTGTATTTAGTTAGCGATGTTGTTGAAAGCGGAAGGATTGGTAAGCTTCATGTAGGGGATGATCAAGAAGATATTTGCCAAGAAATCAAAGGTTTTGTATTAAATCCTATGAGGATTTCTAAAAAATCAAAAATATTTTTAGATAATTATGAAAATATAATGTTCTCGTTAGAAAATAAAAAAATAATAGGTATGCAGATAAATTTTGAGAACACAAATGCCAAATCTGTAGTTTTAAATGATTTGTTTTCAGAATTCTCGGGTATTGAAGACTGGCTGAATTTTGCTGAAAAGTGCGATTGGCTATGTGAGAAGAATTCTTCAATATATGTATTTAGAAAAAATAATGTTTTTATCTATGTGAATGATCAGGGTATGCTTCATTTGATATCTGTTTATTAAATTATTGATTTATATAAATTTTGATTAATGTTTGGTGTGTGTGGGACACGGGTGCAAGGATGTTGGGATTGGGGAAGCATTCGCAGAAGGATGCTGAAGAAACCAAAGTAGGATTGGTAAACAAAAAAGCCTGAACATTATATTCAGGCTTTTGAAATTTGGCTCCCCGACCTGGGCTCGAACCAGGGACCTGCGGATTAACAGTCCGTC
>JVVZ01000050.1:0-942 GCA_001062585.1 Neisseria meningitidis | reverse complement strand
AAACTGCACCTTGTGAGTTGGAGGGGATGTCCAACTTTTGGGGTGCAGTTCAAAGCAATTCACCGCCGTTCAGACGACCTATTTGGGCAATCAAGGCCAATTACATTTTATCCGTTAATTAAGGAGAATATTATGCAAAACGTAGCAAACAAAGTTGTCATTATCACCGGCGCATCCAGCGGGCTGGGTGCGGAAACCGCCCGCCATTTGGTGCAGGCAGGCGCAAAAGTTATCTTGGGCGCGCGCCGTTTAGACCGCCTGCACGTCCTTGCTGACGAATTGGGCATCTCGCACGACCACTGCGTGCAAACGGATGTCACTAAATTAGGCGAAGTTCAAGCCTTGGCACAACGCGCGTTGGATTTATACAGCCGCATCGACGTATTGCTCAACAACGCGGGTGTCATGCCACTTTCCTTATTGGAGGAATTGAAAGTGGATGAATGGAATCAAATGATCGACATCAATATCAAGGGCGTCTTACATGGCATTGCAGCCGTTTTACCGACCATGAAAACACAAAAGAGCGGTCAGATCATCAATGTTTCTTCCGTAGCCGGACACGTTTGGGGGCCATTATGTGCTGTTTATTCTGCGACCAAAACCGCGGTACGCGCCATTTCTGAAAGCCTGCGCAAGGAAGTTAAACCTTACAACTTGCGTACTACTATTCTCTGCCCGGGTGCAGTTGAAAGCGAATTAAAGCATGGCAGCAGCTCTGAAATGGCTAGCGGCGCAATGGAAAACTTCTATGCTCACAATGAGATTCCCGCTTCCAGCTTTGCCCGCACCGTCCTGTTCGCAATTAGTCAACCTGAGGAAGTGGATATAAACGAAATCATCTTCCGGCCTACTCGCCAGGAAGTTTGACGGTTGTTTGAAAAATGGAAAGGTCGTCTGAAATTAAAGTTTCAGACGACCTTTGTGCTTGGAGGGTATCGA
>JVVZ01000469.1:0-11086 GCA_001062585.1 Neisseria meningitidis | reverse complement strand
AAATAAATTCTGATTCTACCGCCCTAAAGGGCGGGGTTTCAACCGAAAGGAAATGAGATGAAAAAAAACGCGGCATCGCACCTGAACGCACGAAACCGCAGTTTTCCATAATTTAAACATTCCAGTCTCAAGATTGCAAGCCTTTTTTAACGGCCGTTTAACAGCCTGCCCACCTCACCGTCCCTCAAACGCACAGCCAGCATAGCCTCAGCGTCCGAAAGATAGCGGTAGAACGAAGCCCCGCTGCACCCGCACTCCTTGACTTTCGCACTACGGGTAGCGAATCCGCCCGAATACTGTACCTTAAGCACCTCTTGATGGAAGCGCGGCAAACCCATCACCACCCTGTCCACCGCAGAAAACACCGAATCCGCGTCCACCCCATAAGGCAGCAACGGACGCGTTCCGCCCGTATTCGCATCACCTGCCATTGCACGGTTTGCCGCACTGGATGCATAACCCAGTCCGTTATCGTCCCGAACCGAACGCCAAAAGCCCCAACGGGCAAGCAAATCATCAATAGTCATTCATAACATCGAATCTTTCCCAACAGTTATCTGCTAGCCCCGTCTGAAATACCGCAGGGCTTTATTTTTTAAGCGGAAATTATACCAAATTTATAGGAAATAAAGTAGCAGAAAGCCGTCTGGAAACAAGTTTCAGGCGGTCTTTGTTTTGCCCACTACATAAGCAAATTTTAACAAAAATGTTTAAAAAAAGACTTGCTATTTAAACATTTTTGTTTATAATAATACCTATCCGAACAACAGGAGCAGGCGATGAGATGAAGCAGAGCGAATTTTTAAAATGGCTGATGGCACAAGGCGTTGAAACCAAAGACGGCACGCGGCACATCAAACTGTATTACAAGGGCAAGCAGTCGCATCTGCCCCGCCACCCGTCCAAAGAGCTGAAAACGGGCTTGGTCGAAGGAATCAAAAAACAGCTCGGTTTGAAATAAGGGCAAGCCCGCAAGGGCTTGCAGAAAGGTTGAGAGATGTACTATCCCGCAAAATTTACCCCCGCCGAAGAAGGCGGCTATGTCGTTACCTTCCGCGATATTCCCGAAGCCATTACGCAGGGCGACGACATGACCGAAGCGGTCGAAATGGCGGAAGACGTGTTGCAGTCCGCAATGGATTTCTATTTTGAAGACCAACGCCCCGCGCCCTTGCCGTCCGCCCCCGAAGAAGGCGAACGCTTGGTCGCGCTGCCTCTGTCGGTTTACTCGAAAGTATTGCTGCTCAATGAAATGCTGGCGCAGGACGTAAGCAAATCTGAACTGGCAAGACGTCTGGAAACCACGCCGCAAGAGGTTCAGCGGATTACCGGCTTGCACCATGCAACCAAAATCGATACGGTCGTCCGCGCTTTGGCGCAACTGGGCAAACAGCTTGAAATCCGCCTTGCTTGTTTCAACACACAGGGCGGCACATAAAGCACCGCCCTATGTGTCGCCCTGATTTGGAAGGGGTTACGCCCCTCCCAAATAAAGTCTGATTCTACCGCCCTAAAGGGCGGGGTTTCAACCAAAAAGGAAACACGATGAAGCAGGAAATTTAAAAAACCCTTAAAAATCAATGTTTGGACAGGGCTGGACGGGGCTGGACAACTTTTAAAACACCTTTTTTCCCTTTAAAATCATCGTTTAGACCGTTTGGACATACTTTTTTATAAAAATCCGCGTATAAGAAAAAAAAAATAAAAACAAAATATGACAAGGTGTATAAAAAAGAAAAAATAAAAGCGCGAAGATAAATGTATATCTTCGCGCGTATGGGATAACTACCCTGTCCAAACCGTCCAAACGGTCTAAACGATGTTTTTAAAGGGATTTTTTCCGACTCTTACCCCGTCCAAACGGTGTCCAACCCCGTCCAAACGCCTAAAACCGGTCAGAATCCGAGGCAAGGGCAAATGCTTCTATCTGCCTGCCGTAATAATCTGCCTTTGAAACCGACCCTTCAGAACCACGTTCGGTCTTGTCGGTATTCGGCGGCGGAAACTTCTCCTGATTGTCGGGCGACAGCCACGAATGCGGCACGGCGAAAAACCGTACTTTTTTCGGCTGTCCGTGGATTGTAACCGTGCTTCGCAAATCCGCCAAGCGTTTTGCCATATTTGCATAAAAATTCTTCTGCTGCATATGGAAAGTCTTGGTATCTATACACCATTTCTTGTATGCCGACCACAAATCGCCTGCCGCGCAGGAGATGAAGGGCAAGCCCAAATCGCCGCGCCACCAATCGTCCAAAAACGCTTCCCAAGAAGGCTTGTTCAGGTTGATCATCCGCCGTTTGATTTCTGTCGTCAGCGGTTTGGTATGCGGCGTAAACACCCGCCGCGTATCACCGTCCGAATACATCAGCGGCAGCGCATAGAGAAACCGCGCGAATTCGTCCACTCCGCCGTTGTCGATTTCCGCCTGCAATGCCTCGTATTGCGCGTCCGAATACTTGCGGTTGCACGACAAGACCATAAACCGCCTGTCGTTGCTTTCGATGGGGATAGACCGCTCGTCGTTCGAGAAAATGATAAAAGAATTGAAGTCGTTATGTTTTTCCGCATCGCGCCCTTTGCGCTCCACCATAATCACATCCGACGTAATCATGTTTTTCAGTTTGCCGATGACGTTCAGCCGTTCGTCCGACGGACTGATTTCCTCGAATATCGTAACCAGTGCAAACAGCAGCGACGCATTGAAGCGTGATTCCAGCGCGTTTTGGTCGAGTTGGCGCAGATACTCGCCGAAAAGCTCTTTGACGACCTTCTCGCCAAACGTCGATTTGCCCACGCCCTGCGTTTCGGAGATAAACACCAATGCGGTAGCGGGCTTTTCGGCTGGCCGCCTGAAACGGCAGGCAAGCCAGTTCAGAACCCATTCCGTGCAAGCCTCGCTCAAATTGCCGTTGCCTGAACACAAATGCCGTACCAGCCCGATAATGTTTGCACATTTCGGAAAATGTTTTTCCAATTCAGCCAGCGGCGTTTCCGGCGCGAACGGCTTTTCAGGCGCTTCAGCCTTTTTCGGCAAGCCCTTGAACGCATTGATATGGCTTAATTTCTCGTTTTTATACACCACACCTTGCGGCATATCCGGCTCAAACACATAATTACTCATCGGACAGACGAGGCGCGCGGGCGACTTGCTCCAGTCGTCAAATTCTTCAGGCACGGCAGCCTTGACCGCCGCCAGCGACACGATAGCTTCCAACTGCCTGTCGTAGGCGTCCGTCGTCCCGTCCAGGTAGATATAGCGGGCAAGCGCGTTTTTAAAAACGGGGCTGACATCCGCCATCGCCGCCAATTTTTTCTGTTTGATTAAAATCCCCGCCTCAAGCTCCGATAGCTTGTTTCTATCGTGCAGATGAAACCAAGTCAGTACGGCGGGACGCGAAAACACCTTTTCCAACTGGCTTCGACTGAAAGATTCCCCTGTTTCCAAGTTTAAAACCTTCTCTTTCAACCCGATTTGCGCGTAATTTTTCAACAATTCCGCCAAACGCGGATTTTCTCCGTCGTATTCCGCATCATCGCCGTCCCCGCCGCCCCCTTTCGTTGCCGTGGGCGCATTTTGCGCCGCACGCTCCTTATCGGATAGGCGCGGGAAAGGCTGCCCGTCAATGTCGTCTGAAAACGGGAAAACCAGCGTATCCGCCATCATTTCACGCACCGTCGCCAGCGGCTCGGTATCCGAAATCACGTCTGCAATATCGTAGCCCGACGGCCACACGCCCGGATTCGGAATATTCACGATTTTGACCGTACAGCCCGACTCCTTGAGAACCTGGGCAATCCCCAGCGCCGCCTTCATGCCAGGTTGTTCGCGCCACGGCAGATACGGCATATCCGACGGCTTCACACCCGCCGCCTCATCCTTCTTCGACAGCTTTTCCCGCTGAGAATCGCAGTCAGGCCAAATCAGCACATTGCGCCCGGCCAGCGGCAACCAATCTGCCTTTTTCCAGCCGTTGCAACCGCCCAGCCAAGACACGGCAACCCAGCCCTTCAAATCAAAATACGCCTCTGCCGCCAGCTTGCACTTTTCGCCCTCGACAATCAAAACAGGCGTATCAGGTCTTTCCGCCAAAGCATCCAGCCCGAACAGCGGCTGTGGATCCTGAAGGCGGCGGCTTGTCCACTTCTCTACACCCTCGCTGTTTTTCGCCCACACAAACGGCAAATCGGATTTTCCGCCGTCCTGGTCGATAAAGCGCTGTACAACGCAAAGCGGCTTGCCGTCCGCATCGCGGTACACTGCCCGCAAGCCTTCCGCCCGCTCATTTTTACAAAGACGGTAAACCTGACTGCCTTCCAGATATTTCAGACGGCCTTCATCGAACGGCGCGATAGGCTGCCAGCTTTCCCGTTTCGACTTACCCGTCTTCGGCTCGCCGTCCCATTCCTTCCTTTCAACCGCTCCGAAATTGCCGATGCGCAGACGCTCGGCGACCGCTTTTAGCGCGTCCCCCTGCCGTCCGTTGCAGAAAAGATAGGCATAGAGGCTGACCAAATCGCCGCCTGCATCGTTCGTCGCATAATCCGCCCACGCGCCCGAATGCGTATTGACCGCAAAACTGCCAAGATGCTTATCCGCCCGCGTCGGATTCAGAGCGAAGAACTCATGCCCTTTATATTTGCCTGACGGAAGCCATTCCGCAAGCAGGTTGTCAACCGCATTCAAAGCCGCATCGGCAACCGTTTTAAAATCCAGTTTGTTTTCCATATCCGTTGTCCTGCTCATTTTTAGGCAACAAAAAGGCCTGCCCCCCCCCTTGAGGCAGGCAGGCGGTATAAAAGGCGGCGTTAAACGCCGTAAAAAACTCTGACTGGGAAATATCAGAGAGGCAGGAAATCAACAGGGCGGCTCTTTTAATTCAGGCCAAATGTCGCGCCAGCTCTCAGGAAACATATCCTTTCGAGAAACCTGACCGCATGTACATTCTTCAATTAAAGCGGCATAACGGATGGGGACGGGTTTTAAACCGCGAGCCATTTGATTGATAAACGACGGAGCGATGCCGGTCTTTTTTGACAACTTCGCCTGATTGCCTCGTATAGAACAATAATCTTTCAAATCCATAGAAATCCTATAAATCTCTTTCAGTAAGGTTAAACTTTAGCAAGAGTATATCATAGCTAAATTAAAAATAGTAGCATTGTTATATGTAGCTTTGCTTTATATTTATGCTTGTTATACGGAGACATCATCATGACCCGCTTAGATAGAATTAAAAAATTGATAAATGAACGATTTAACGGAAATCAGGCAGAATTCGCACGAGCAATAAAAAAAAGCCCAGCACAAATCAACCAATGGCTGAACGGATACAGAAACATTGGAGATGGTGTGGCAAGCCATATTGAAAACGCACTTGAACTTCCGAGAGGCTGGATTGACGGAAAAGAAGGACAACCTCCCAAAACGGAATCAAACGCAACCGTTATCGGCACGGTGGACGCATGGGACAGCCGCACTCCGCTATCAGACGACGATTGCGAAGTTCCTTTCTACAAAGACATTCACCTGGCAGCGGGCAACGGCTTTTCAGACGACATTGAAGATTACAACGGCTACAAGCTGCGTTTCTCAAAAGCAACACTTCGGCGGCATGGTATCAGCCCCGCCGCCGTGATCTGCGTCTGCGCCGACGGTGACAGCATGGAGCCTGTATTTCCTGACGGCGCGACATTGGGCATAAATACCGCCGACAAAACCGTAAAAGACGGGAAAATCTACGCCGTCAACCACGGCGGGCTGTTACGCACAAAAATCCTGCAAAAACTGCCTGACAATAAAATCCGTATAAAAAGCTACAATGCCGAGGCTTACCCCGACGAAGAGGCGGATGCGTCCGATATAAACATCATCGGCCGCGTTTTCTGGTGGAGTGTGATGGATTAAAATACTTGAACAACTGATTTATTACCGCATATTGCGCGGTATAACTAAAAAGATATAATATATAAAAAAGGGCACTCATGGAGCTGACCGTCCACTTTAACGCCGAGCAGGATTTAGACCGCCTCTTTGAAAAAGACGAAGACGCGGCCGGTTATCTCGAGAACGTCATTCTGATGATTCAGACAGACTCTGCTATTTTTGATGGCTTATACAAAAACAGATACTTCAGAGAATATGGCGAACCCATAGGCCCGATTGATTTGGAAGTGAAACCCATATTGTCATTATGGGAAAAAGACATCAAAGTTTTACGCGTCCGATCTGACAGCGAAGAAGCCGCCGGATACAGAATAATTTACGCGCCATGCCATGAAAAACAGCCAAACGGCGCGTATATCCGCCGCATAGATATATTGGCTGTTGTAAACAAGAAGACAGACAAATTTGACTATCAGGCAGAACACCCAATCACAAAACGGATTATCAAAGACTATGAAGAACTGTACTCCAACTAACGGCACATGGTTCCAAATGGGTGCGACACTCACTGTTGCCGTAGCCGCCTGCACAGTATCAACACCTACATCCGCCACCCCCGTCACCCACATAAACTGCCTGCGGATAAACGGGCAGATTAAATGCGTCAAACCGATAAGCCCCAACACTACCCCTGCCGCAGAGCATATTGAGCATGTGCGGAAAAATCCACGCCGCAAAGCAGCGATGGACAGGGCGGCAGCGAAAATCGCCGATAAAATAGCCCGCAAAGCAGGCGGGGAAACATTTGTCAGCCTAAGGATGAAAAAGGGGTTTACCCAGTCCGAATTGGCTACCGCCGCAGGATTGCCTCAACCCTATCTGTCCCGCATCGAAAACAGCAAACAATCCCTACAAGATAAGACTGTACAGAAACTGGCAAACGCATTAGGAGTTTCCCAGCTTGAGATTCGCGCAGCGTTCGAACGGCAGTACGAATATATGGAGCAGGCATGATTCACTTAAATGTCCACTATTGCGATGAAATCATCCGCCATGCGGAAAATGACAAATACAGTCTGATAGGTATATTCCCCGATATATGCCATATCCCGACACAACAAGCCATTTTAGGTCGTCTGTGCCTGTCTATTTCATTTTTCGCCAAAGGTATGGATATACAGACCTTGCAAACCCGTAAAATTTTTCTGGAGATCGTCCGCAACGATGATGTAATCTCCGCATTTGAGATTCCACCATATGACGGCGATGATACAGATGATACAGATGATACAGAAGAAAACGTATCATTCATGCTGCACCAAACAGTTAGCGGCCTTCCCGTTTCTGACGGCGACCGCATTTATGTAAGAATGAAAACACACAACAATATTCTCTCCGAGAGCCACCCTCTGTTTTTTTCTTGGCTTCCTTACCACTCATGACAATACCGAACCGCCCTAGGGCGGTTTTCTTTTTCATGATACACCGCCATTCAGGCGGTTTTTTTTGCGCCCACAAAAATCCTGCCGCCGGATTTTTTGTAACTTTAATCCTTTAAAATCAAAGCTAAATAAAAAATATAACAAAATAAGTAGCAAAGCTATTGATATTTTATCTAGCTTTGCTATACTGCACCCATCGAAACAAACAACAGGACACAGTAATCATGAAACCCATCTACGTTAAATTCGGCACCCACGCCACCGCCGGCAAAGTCGAAGTCGCCACATGGCAGGACGGCAAACTAGCCATTCAAAAGCGCAACAGTTCCCGAGAAGGTGGCGGTATTTACAGCGAAACCGCCCGCCACGAAGCCAAAACTCTGAAAGATGCAGTGCGACTGGTACAAAACATTTACCCCCGCGAAATCGTTTCAGCATAAAGCAAAAGGTCGTCTGAAAGCGTGAATCTTCAGACGACCTCCACAAAACCCAACCCCGAAAGACCCCAACATGGCTATCACACAAGAACCGCCGTCGTCCTGAACGAAAATTTTATTCCAAAGATCAATTACGGAGCATCCGCCATACCAGCCGAAGGCTTTGCCGCACTTAACGAATTTGGAATAGCCCGCGCCGCCGTGGAATCTTTGGAAATTCTCAAAATTAAATAACCTCCTCGGTATTGTCATTTCGTGATACCGACAACCTAACCAACCCCTCTTTAAAGGAAAATCAAAAATGGAAACCCAAGAAAAGAAATTTGTTCCTGCCTCCAAGCAAATACCGACCGTAAATAGCGGCTGGTTAGACCGTGAATTAGGCGAAGCCATGAGTGATGCGGTGCGCGCCTGCCTTGCTCACGGTAAACAGGCAGAAATTACCGTCAAGCTCAAAATCCAACCCCAAAACATCCAAAGCGGAACGGTAAAAATCAGCCACGATGTGGCAACCAAACTGCCCAAAGAAAAACGCGAAGGCGGCATCGTCTTTGCTACACCTGACGGCAACATCCAAGCCGACGATCCGGCACAAGGAAAATTGGAACTCAAACAAGTTCCCAATACGTCAAGCACGCTGAAAATGGTCAGCTCCAACTAACTTAAGCCCAAAAGGAAATCCAAAATGGAAACCCAAGAAAACATGATTAAAACCGCCTTACAGGCAGCTCAAAAACCTTTTTTTGAGATTGCACCGAACAATACTCCGCTTGTATTTACCCCAGACCAAGACGGTGGCTGGAGATACAAAGCACACCCCGAATTGATGCAAAACCCGCAGCGGAAGTGCGGCAAATTCCTCATGCACGATACCGCCAGTCTTATTAAGTTTGTACAGAAACACAAACAGGACGGCACACAAATCTACATTGATGCCGATTTCAAATCAGGGCGTATTGATGTTACCGCCATCATCAACGGTCATACGCAACAAGCCCCGGGTTGGCTCGATTTTTATGCCGTATATACCCCGCAACACACTACATCGGCATCCAACTGGCTGAACAACAATGCGCACCGCATGAATCAGATGGAGTTTTCCCATTTCCTGACCAACAATGCGCGCAATATCGTATCCAAAAATCCCGGCAACGAAAATGCCGTTTACCCGACCGCCGCCGAAGTATTGGATTTTGCGCTCAATCTCGAGTACACCGAAAAAACCACCTTCAAACAAGGCTATCGTGAACAGGACGGCAGAATCAACTTTACCTTCCAATCCGAAGACTCAGGGCAAACAGAGAAAAACCTCAAAATGTTTGAACGTTTCGGCATCGAGTTCACCCCGCATCAAGGCGGCGCATCCTACTTTGTTGAAGCCCTGTTGAAATTCCGCATCGACAAAAACAGCGGCGCACTCGTCCTGTGGTACGAATTGCAGCAAATCGATGCTGTAATCGAACAAGCGGCAAAAGACATTTCCGAAGCCGTACAAAAAGCCTTCCCTGAAATCGACATCTATTTCGGCGTAATCGCCTAAAAAAAAGGTCGTCTGAAGCGTGAACCTTCAGACGACCTCCACAAAAACCCAACCCAGAAAGACCCCCAAAATGACCATCACAGAAGAATACTCCATCGACATCCGCATAACCGCCGAAACTACCCGCACTGCCTACGGCCACCCCGTAGAGCACTACGGTTGCGATATCATCAACACCGACGGCGAACTCATTGTCGGACTTGTTCCCGAGTACAAAACTCCCATGGCGGCAGTCAAACAAGCACTGACAGCCCTAACTCAAAACGATCTGCAAAAAGCCTGCTGACGGAGTATGAAATGAAAGCCCCAATCGGAGCAGTCGTGCTTGCCATACTTGCAGCCTGCACCACACCTCAACCTTCTCAAGAAACCGAAGCCCAACGCCTCATCCGCCAACAACAGGACGCTGCCGACTTCGCAACCCTGCAACTTGAAAAAACCTACGAACGTATGACCACAGAAGAACGTATGCGCGGCATCGTTTACGGAGAATAAATATGGAAAACATCATCAACATCGCCACCGCCATTATTCTTATTGCCGTACTGATGGCTGCACTCATCATGTTGACAGTAGAAATAATGGTACAGAACCGAATTACAAAAATACTAGAAATCCTCTTCCAAGAAGAATAATAATGCCGCCCATCATTGCCCTGATACTAATCATCCTTCAAATCATCACCGAGCGCACCACCGGCATTAAATTCAAACGGTGGGCGGACGGCACCATGAAAGACACAAAATGACCCTGACAGACCGCATACAGCATACCCAAATTAACACCCAACCGAATATAGGCTTTCGGCATCACGACGGCAAATGGCAGGTAATCGAATACCAGCCTCCCCAATATAACAAAAAACACTGGACAAAGAATAACGCAGGCAGAAGGCGAAGCACCAAAGTTCTGAAAGAATTCACCACCCGAACAGATGCGGAAGACTACGCAGAAAGAATCAGACAACAACACAAGGCACACTAAAAATGGAAAACCTACCTACCCGCCAACGGCTCATGCTCATTTACGGCAAAACCCACATCCCCCTCGAACAGGCCACAGCCGACTGGTTACCGCACATAAGCGAAAAAACCGCCCGCCGCCGCGCCAAAACCCAAACCCTCCCATGGCCGGTCATCAATACGGACAACAGTCAAAAAAGCAGCCAATTCGTCAGTCTTACCGCCATCGCCGACTGGCTAGACCAACGCGAACAGCAGGCAAAAACCGAATGGCGGAAAATACATGGATAACAAAAAGGCCGTCTGAAATTCAGACGGCCTCAATTTTATTCAGAACAACCTCAAGATGATTGATGTAGATAAAATCATACAGGCAGTTTTCCTCTGCTTCTTGCCGTTCCATCCCGGATTTCCTTTTCAACCAAAGCCTTTTTCCGTTCAAATTCAGCACTATTGCGGGCAGCGGCAGCAATGCCTTCTGCAATCGCTTTTTTCTCCTGACTCCCAACCTTATCGCCGAAATACGCCAAAGCAGCCTTATAAAGTGTTTTTTTGAACATAATTTCCTCCTTGCGGAGCATTTTCCAATCAAACAGTTTTAGTTTACTTGGTTTTCTGTACCCAAACAACCGTAACCTGACTGCCTGACTGTATGCAATTTCAGATTCACAATTTTGCAATCACACATCCACAAAACATGCTCATTCGATATGATTTGATAATGGCGTCTTTTTTGAACCATATTTACACCATAATCTTTAATAAAATTACAATTCATTGATTCTATTGAAACATAAAACCCATCTTCAAAGCCCCTGCAT
>JVVZ01000468.1:0-10601 GCA_001062585.1 Neisseria meningitidis | reverse complement strand
CAGCCCTCTCCCGCCAGACGGGAGAGGGGGCAGGTTGCGGTAGATGTGGAAAAGCATGGGAGGAGATAGCGGCAGGTGGGGTGTTTACTGTTATTAAAACTTATTGAATGAGGTCGTCTGAAATCTAAAATCCTTATTTTCAGACGACCTCTTTGCCGTATCAGCAACCTTGTCCCTTCCCCCGTCTGGCGGGGGAAGGCTAGGATGGGGGTGGTTGTGGTTTGGAGAAAAAACAAATTCGTGCAGCCCATAGATCCACCCTCTCCCCAGCCCTCTCCCGCCGGACGAGAGAGGGGGTAGGTTACGGCAGATGGGGAAAGGTATAGAAGGGGATAGCGGCGGATGTGAGATGTTTGCTGTTATTTGAACTCATTAGACGAGGTCGTCTGAAATTCATAAATCCTTATTTTCAGACGACCTCTTTATGTTCCCATCCATCCAATAAAACGCTTCAAAACTGTTTCTTCACGCCCAGCATGATTTCGTTTTGGCGGTAGCGGTAGAACACGGAATTGCTTTTGACGGTGGTGTGTTTGAAGCGCAGTTCGGGGTAGAAGCCGCCGATGTGCCATTGTCTGAAGCCTGCGGCGGCGAGCCAGACGGTTTGGCGGTCGCTGCGTCTTTGTCCGTCTGCGGCGATGCCTGCGCGGTCGTAGAGGTTGCGCCGTTTCATGACGAGGGCGTTGAGGTAGGTGCCGTTGTCAAACAGGGTGTATAAGCCTGTGCGGAGGGTGTATTCGCGGTGGTCGGATGTGCCGCCGTTGTATGTGCGGCGGGTGTAGTCGGAGCCTGCGAACACGCCGGTTTTCGGGGTCAGGGCGTATTCTGCGCCTAAGCCTGTGCGGTATTCGGTGTAGTCGGCGGCGTAGGTTTTCGCGGTGCTGCTGTGGCGGTAGCGTTTGCCCGACCAGTCGGCGTTGACCTGCCATTTGGGGTTGAAAGTATGTGTCCACGAGGCTTCGGCGCCGTAGGTGTTGTAGTAGGTGTGGCGGTTGCGCCGTTCGTGTTCGTAAACGGGCATCAGCGAGAGGCGGCTTTGTGCGTCGGCGTATTCGTAACCGGCAGACAGTGTGCCTGTTTGGCTGCCGTAGTCGAACAGGGCGGCGTCTGTGTCTTTGCGGCGGTAGTGCGTGCCGTAGGCGAGGAGGTTGGTTTTGAGGCTGTGGTGTCCTTTAATGGGCGTGATTTTGCCTGCGCTCAGGCTGTAATTCCATACGGGGGAACGGATGGGGTCGGGCAGGTTTTGGTAGGCGAGGCATTGGCCGTCAAGCGGCAGGATGCAGCGGACGGAGCCGTCGGATTGGTTGATGTTGCTGTTGTAGCCGTAGGCGATGCCGATTTGTCCGTGCCAGCGGCTGCGTTTGTCGATTTCGCCGAGGTATTGTCCGATCAGGGCGCGGGTTTCTTCAGGAATGTCGGCGGCTTGGGCGCGGGCGAATGCGCTTCGGGCTTCGCGGTTTTGGTTATCTTCGGTATAAAGGCGCGCGGTTTCGAGCAGGATGCGCGGGTTGTCGGGGTCGAGTGCTTCTGCTGCTTGCAGGTTCCGTAAGGCTTCGGCGAGGCGTCCTTCGGCGCGTTGTTTCAAACCGAGCACCAATTTGGGCAGGGCGGGATTGTGGCCGGGCAGGGCGGCATAGCGTGTGGCGAAGCGTTCTGCCTTTTTCCATTGACGTTCGTTAATGGCATGATAAATCGCGCTTTCCAGCTCTTCGGTATTGTTGCCTACGGTGTAAATCTGACCGCCGATACGGATGTATGCGTCGTCGTTTTCGATGTCGCCTGCGGGTGTGCCGCCGTCCAGCCAGCCGCTTTCCCGATATTGCTGCTGCACGCGCCCGTTTTCTTCGGACAGGCGGCGCAAGTCGTCGCTGTCTGCGTGGGCGGACAGGGGCAGCAGGGCGAGCAGGAGGAGGCAGGATTTGTTCATTCGTTTTCTTTCGGGCTGGTGTGTGGTGGGCAAATTTCGGACGAGGCGGGTTTGCGGCGAAGAGGGAGCGGTCGTCTGAAAAGATGCGATTTTGAATATTGCTTTGTTTTTTAGTCTGTTTCCGTTTTCAGACGACCCTTGATGCAAGGAGAAGCGAAAAAGGCCGTCTGAAAACGGAAGCCGCAGAAATCCGTCCGCAGCTTGCCATAAAACGGGGAAAGCACGGCAATCCCGCGCCTTCCCCGTTGTTCTGTCGACGGTTTATTGTTTTATACCGCCGAAGGAGATGTCATCGGCGCGGCTTTCCGTACCACGGGTCGCAATACCCGCCAATGCGGCGGCATTTTGACCGTAGAACTGACCTTTGATGCCTTCGCGGTTGCGGGCGGCGTCAGAGGCGAAAGTACCGTTGCGGTTGTCGATTTTCACGCCGGCAAAGTCCAGAGTGTCGGTATGGCGCGCCAGTTTACCGGTCATGCTGCCGCTGTCGCCTGAGCCGAAATAGGCTTTGACGGTACCGGTATAAATATCGCGTTCGCCGGCTTTATGACCGTTGACACCGACTACGTTGTAAGTTGCAGTCGCCAAGCCTTTGGTGCTGCCGGTCGGGTTTTTGCCATAGAACCAGGCAGGATGCGCGTTGCCTTTGACATGCGCAGTAGCGGCGGCTTCTGAAGCAGGCGCCCATTCGCCGAAGAACACATTGCCCGAAGCGGTCGGGATTTTGCCGACGGTCAGCAAGCCTTTTCCTTTGCCGTCTTCAGTGTTCAGGCTGAACAGCTCGATCTGATTGATGCGGCGTTCGCGGATGACGCGCTCGCCCTTGCCTTCGATTCTGTCGATAACAAACAGGATTTCTTTGTTTTTCAGGTTATCGGCATCAGCAACGCGGACGGAATTTTTGACTGTGTATTGAGGTTTTGCCACTGCGTTGTTTGGATTGTAGGCAGGCGGTACGTCGGCTGTGGTCATGACGCCGACAGGTGTTGTCGAAGTACGTTTGCCATAAATTGGCTCAGAGTAAGGGAAGTTACCATTGTTGACGACAGGTTTAGACGGAGGAGGTGCAATCGGTTTGCCGATAGGGCGGGCAGGAGGTTGGGAGGCTGTGCTCATCACGCCGCTGTCCGGTATCGAAACATTGCCGTCGATTGGCATGGAGTAAGGAAAGTCGCCATTATTGCCGACAGGTTTGGATGGAGGAGGCGCAGTCGGTTTGACCGGACGTGCAGGAGGCAGGGTCGCACCCGCCAGCGTCATCACGTTGTCGTGTGCTTTCAAATAAGGTTTGCCGTCATTGGCTGCGTTGGGGTTGATTGGCATGGAGTAAGGGAAATCTTGGTTAGCCAATGGCGCACGTTGTGGGGGAGGCGCAGTCGGTTTGACCGGACGTGCAGGAGGCAGGGTTGCGCCCGCCAGCGTCATTACGTCGTCGTGTGCTTTCAAATAAGGTTTGCCGTCGCGCGCTGCGTTAGGATTAATCGGCATGGAATAGGGGAAATTGTGGTTGTCCAAAGTGCTGCGTGCGGGAGCAGAGGTGGGGTGGGAAGCGTCATATGCAAACGCAGAATGCGCTGTGATAACCGCCGTCGCTGCAAAACAGGTTTTTAGAATAGAGGAAGTTATTTTTTTCATAGCAATACTCTTGTCGATAATTAATTAGGATATTGTCTGTATGCGTGCAACAATAAACTGCTTGATGAAACAAGCTGATACATACAGGGGAGGCGAGGATAGCATGACAAGGGGGAAATGTAAAAAATTACTGTGGGATTATGAATATAAACTGATATTACTCAATTAGATTAAATTTAATAGGGCGATTTGCCCATGACTTGATGAGTGTCGGAGGATTAAAATAGAAAATGCCCGCTTACTGACATTCATTACATCCGTGATGAAAAAGGTCGTCTGAAACCCGTGTAATTAGGTTTCAGACGACCTTTTGGCTGTCAGGTGTTGCCCACCTGCTTTTAAAAATTACGCTTCTTTATTTTCGGTCGCTTTTTGACGCAGGCGCAAACTCAATTCGCGCAGTTGTTTGTCGTCCACGGAATTCGGCGCGTTGGTCAGCAGACATTGGGCGCGTTGGGTTTTCGGGAAGGCAATCACGTCGCGGATGGACTCGGCGCCGGTCATCAGTGTTACCAGACGGTCGAGGCCGAATGCCAAACCGCCGTGCGGAGGCGCACCGAATTTCAGGTTGTCCAAGAGGAAGCCGAATTTTTCCTGTTGCTCTTCGGGGCTGATTTTCAGCGCGGCAAACACTTTCTCTTGTACGTCTGCGCGGTGGATACGGATAGAACCGCCGCCGATTTCCCAGCCGTTCAACACCATGTCGTAGGCGCGAGCCAGGCAGTTTGCCGGGTCGGAAACCATCAGGTCTTCGTGACCTTCTTTAGGCGCGGTAAACGGATGGTGTACGGCAACGTAGCGGTCGGCGTCTTCGTCGTATTCGAACATCGGGAAATCGACAACCCACAAAGGCTTCCATTCGTCCACGAAGTAGCCGTTGTCTTTGCCGTGTTCCAAGCCGACTTTGATACGCAGCGCGCCGATGGCTTCGTTCACGACTTTGGTTTTGTCTGCGCCGAAGAAGATGATGTCGCCGTTTTGCGCGCCGGTACGCGCAATGATTTCTTTCAGGGCGTTTTCAGACAGGAATTTCACGATTGGAGATTGCAGGCCGCTGTCTTCGCCGTTGGAAAGGTTGCTGACATCGTTCACTTTGATGTACGCCAAACCTTTCGCGCCGTAGATGCCGACAAATTTGGTGTATTCGTCGATTTCTTTACGGCTGAATTTCGCGCCGTTCGGTACGCGCAGGGCAACCACGCGGCCGCCTTTCATGTCGGCTGCGCCACGGAAGACTTTGAATTCTTCCGTTTTCATCAGGTCGGTCAGCTCGGTGAATTTCAGGCTGATGCGCATATCGGGTTTATCGGAGCCGTAGTAGAACATGGCTTCGGCGTAAGGCATACGCGGGAAATCGCCCAAGTCCACGCCCAGCGCGTCTTGGAAGACTTGTTTTGCCATGCCTTCGGTGATGTCCATGATTTCATCCTCGTTCAAGAACGAGGTTTCTAAGTCGATTTGTGTGAATTCAGGCTGGCGGTCGGCGCGCAGGTCTTCGTCACGGAAGCACTTGGTGATTTGGTAGTAACGGTCGAAACCCGCCACCATCAACAGTTGTTTGAACAATTGCGGCGATTGCGGCAGCGCGAAAAACTCGCCCGGATGAACGCGGCTCGGCACGAGGTAGTCGCGCGCGCCTTCAGGCGTGGAGCGGGTCAGCATCGGGGTTTCGATGTCGATGAAGCCTTGTGCGTCCAGATAACGGCGAACGCCCATAGCGACTTGATAACGCAGGCGCAGGTTGCGCTGCATCACCGGACGGCGCAGGTCGATAACGCGGTTGGTCAGGCGCACGTTTTCGCTGATGTTTTCGTCGTCAATTTGGAACGGCGGCGTAGCGGCGGCGTTCAAGACTTCGATTTCTTTGGCCAGGATTTCGATTTTGCCGGAAATCATTTTGTCGTTGGTTGTACCTTCGGGACGGTTGCGCACGCGGCCGGTAATGCTCAAAACGTATTCGTTGCGGGCGGAATCGGCAGTGGCAAACGCTTCGGGCGTGTCGGGGTCAATCACGACTTGGACGATGCCTTCGCGGTCGCGCAGGTCGATAAAAATCACACCGCCGTGGTCGCGCCGGCGGTGCACCCAGCCTTTGACGGTTACGGTTTGGTCTAAGTATTGCTCGCTGATCAGGCCGCAATAGTTGGTACGCATAGAATCACCTTTTTATATTGTTCAATTTGAAAAGAAGGAAAAGGTCGTCTGAAAAAAGACACCTTAATTGTTTTGTTCTTTACGCCATTCTGCCTTCAGAAAATTTAATTCTGCTTCCGTGGGCTTACCGTAAATGTAGATTTGATCCGGATTGTCTGCAGAAAAGGAGTCATCATTTTTATAAACAACATGATAAGCAGCGATATGTTGCTTGTCAGTCAGAATATACATGTTGTTGCCTCCGCAGTTATGCGGTTGGCACATGGTGGTGTAGTAGTAGGTCTTGCCGCCGATTTTCACACTTTCCAGCGGCGGCATCGGACCTGCCATTTTACGCACCCAATTGTGCATGGGGGCTTTGGGTGCATGTTTGCCAACTTGTTCGTGCCAAAGCTTTTTGAAAGCGGGTTGTTTGTGCCAATCAAATAGAAATACCTCTTCGCCTTTACTGTTGGTTACAGGTGCGGAGACGGCTAGATTGGGCAGAAACAAGGCAAGCAGTAAAGCAGATAAATATTTCATGTTTATATTTTGAGGTTGAATAAACTTTCAGGCTGTTGGTTTATGCGTTCAGCTCGTCTGAAAATTTCAGTCATCACGATTTTCCCAACGCCAAAGTACAACAGCTAAAAACAACAATGACAATGTAAATAGCCATGAATCAAGGCCAAAACGACCATGTGTCATGTGTTTACCATCTCTAGTTTATTTTTCTAAACATCGTATTTCGGCTTGGGCTTTGAGTGGCAAGTCATCCGGCATCACCATGCCCAACGAAATCACATATTTCAATGCTTCGTCCACGCTCATATCGAGTTCGCGCACGTCGCTTTTTTTCACCATGATGTAATAGCCGCCGGTCGGGTTGGGCGTGGTCGGCACATAGACGGAAAGATAGTCGTCATCGTGCGGCAGGCTGCCTTTGAGTTTGTCGGGAATATGCCCTGATACAAAGGCAATCGTCCAAATATCGGGTTGTGGGAATGGAACCAGCACGGGCGTTCTGAACGAGCGGCTGCTGTCGGAGAGCAGGGACTCGGATACTTTTTTGACGCTGGAATAGATGGACTTGACGACGGGAATCCGTCCCAACAGGCTGTCCCATGCGGCGAGGATTTGACGCCCCAAAACGTTGGCGGCGAACACGCCGGTCAGAAACAAGACGACAATGGCGGCAATAATGCCCAAGCCGGGAATGTTGAACCCCCAGAAATATTGAGGCTGCCATTGCTCAGGCAGCAGGCTGATCAGCCGGTCGGCGGCTGATATGATATAGCTGACCGCCCAAATGGTTACGGCTATCGGCAGCCACACCAGCATGCCTGTAATCAGATATTTTTTTAATGCCTTGGCAACTTTTCCGCCTTCGGCCGTTTGTTCTGTCATCTTCTGTGTCATTCCGACAAATATCGCCCAAACGTTGCATTATACGCGTTTGGGCGATAGGAAACGAGTGTTTTTAATATGGAGAGGGTGTTTGTTTTGCTTTCAGACGACCTGTGTGCAACATGGTGTAAAAGGTCGTCTGAAAACGGGGTTGGGCGTCAAATTCCGTCCCAGTCGTTGAACATCAGGCCGATGCCGATGCCGTTTTGTTTGTGGTTGTAATCAATCAGGCTTTCGCCGTAGCCGTGAAAGCCGCGCACGACGCCTTTGAGTTTGCCTTTAATCGGGAAAGTATAGGCGGCTTCAACCGCGCCGTGTCCGGTTTTAGGATTGTAGCGCAGCAGGGACGAAATATTTTGTTTGTCGTTCAGGCGGTACTGCAGCTTCAAATCGCCATAACCCATATAGTCGGTAATGTCGGGATTGTCGTTGTTTTCGCCGGTCTGATCAAATGCCCGCATCCACACGCGCGGGATGACGGTCAGCTTGCCCCATTCCATCCCCGCCAATGCGTAAACGCGGTTCCATGAGCGGGATTCGGGACGGCTTTGTCCGTTGGATTGGTGGACGAAGCCTGCGCCGACCATCCGCAGTTTGCCGCCGAACGGCAAATCTGCCTTCACGGGCTGGGTCAGGAAGATTTCGGGTTCGTAATCGGTGTTGCGGAACGGTGCGGATTTTCTGCCTTGGTTGTAAATCTGCCAATCGGATTTTTGGGTGTAGCCGAACCACAAATCCGCGCGGGTTTTAAACAAATCTTCGGCGATTTTGCTTTTGAACGAAACTTGCAGTTTGGTTTCTATGTGTTTCTGTTCGCTGAATTTTTCCTGATTAGTTGTGCCGCGCGAAGGAGAATGGGGATGCAGGTTGGGCGAGCTGTTGTACCATGCGGGCATTAAGTACATGGGATTGTGTTCGCGCACGCTCAACAAGCCGCGCGAGTCGTTTTTGTCCAAATCGTACATCAGGCTCAATGGCGTGTAGGCATCGGCTGTGGTGCGGAGATTGTCTTCCGAAAGGGTGGATTGTTCTCTATTTTCGTCAAACACAATCGTCGCCGCTTTTTTCTCACGGCTGGTGCTGATGGTTTTGGGCAAATCGACTGGTGCTTTGGCGGCTTCTTCGCGAATGACGGGCAGCGGTGCTTGCGGCGGCAGTTGTGCCGAGTAAATGCTGTCGTAACACGCCAAACGGGTGGCATTGTCTTGAATGGAGGTGCATTGCAAAGCCGTGTCGGCATAGGCGATAGGGGCGGCGGTTCCGCCGACAAGGATAAGCATCAAAGCGCGCCGACATTTAGATAATGACGGTTTTTTGTTCTTTAGGGCATCGCTTTGTGCCAAATTGTGTTTCAACATCTTGTTCATCATTTCATTCATGGGATTGCCGATTGGATGTTTTCAGACGACCTTTTGCCTGAAAATCGGGATTAATCGTTTGAAAAACAGATTAAACCGCATTTTACCGCCTTGCGCCGGTGTTACGGCAGGTCGTCTGAAAAGTTTACATCAACTTGCACCACATACGGCAATGCCCCTGAAAGGTTAAGACCTCAGGGGCATCGTTATCTGCTTGCCTGTCCCGACGCGGTAACACGCCAAGGCGATGGGCGAAAAAGATTAAGCCAATGCTTTTACTTTGGCAGACAGACGGCTCTTATGGCGGGCTGCTTTGTTTTTGTGGAATACGCCTTTGTCAGCGATACGGTCGATGACTTTGACGGACTCTTGGTAAACTGCTTGAGCAGCAGCTTTGTCGCCGGCTTCAACTGCTTTCAACACTTTTTTCACCGCAGTACGGAATGCAGTACGCAGGCTGGCGTTGTGGGCGCGTTGTTTAACCGATTGGCGGGCACGTTTGCGGGCTTGTGCGCTGTTTGCCATATTGAATATCTCCTGAAAAAATAAATTCTGTAAACGCGCAATTTTAAAGACAGATTCCTCTATATGCAAGTATTTTCTCTGTTCGCGCGCGCAAATCGCCCGTATTTTGCCCAAAAACGACATCTTGTGCAACGCCGTTTTCCCGAGCCTAAGAAATCGTGCCTTATTTCAATAAAAATCAGTCAGATATTGCTTTGAGTTCTCACCCACTTCCATTACAATAGCCCCGCTTTGCGCCGGGGTATTGATGGGGTGCAGAGTGTTCATTTTCCGTTAACAATCTTTCATCAGGAATCTGCCCGTATGAAAAAATCCGTATTAGCCGTATTGGCGGCATTGTCGCTGGCCGCTTGCGGCGGTGGCGAGAAAAAAACCGAGCAACCTCAAGCAGGCAGCGCGCCTGCTGCCAATGCCGAAGCAGCCGCCACCGATACTTTGAACATCTACAACTGGTCGAACTACGTTGACGAGAGTACCGTTGAAGACTTCAAAAAAGCCAATAAGCTGAAGCTGACCTACGACCTTTACGAAAACAACGAAACCCTCGAAGCCAAAATGCTGACCGGCAAATCCGGCTATGACTTGGTCGTTCCCGGCATCGCCTTCCTGCCCCGCCAAATCGAAGCGGGTGCTTATCAAAAAATCAATAAAGACCTGATTCCAAATTACAAAAACATCGATCCCGAGTTGTTGAAAATGCTGGAAACTGCCGACCCGGGCAACCAGTATGCCGTTCCTTATTTCTCCGGCGTCAACACTTTGGCAATTACAGCAAAGGGTAAAGAACTTTTGGGCGGTAAGCTGCCTGAAAACGGTTGGGATTTGCTGTTCAAGCCTGAATACACCAACAAGCTGAAATCATGCGGTATCGCCTTGTGGGACACGCCGAGCGAGATGTTCCCGATTTTGCTGAACTACTTGGGTAAGGACCCCAAAGGCACAAATCCTGATGATTTGAAAGCAGCGGCGGAAGTGCTGAAAGCCATCCGTCCTGATGTAAAACGTTTCAGTCCGTCTATTATTGACGAACTGGCGCGCGGCGACATCTGTCTCGCAGCGGGTAACGGCGGCGACTTGAACTTGGCGAAAGCCCGTTCCGAAGAAGTGAAAAACAACGTCGGCATTGAGGTTTTGACGCCGAAGGGTATGGGCTTCTGGATTGAATCTTGGCTGATTCCCGCCGATGCGAAAAACATCGCCAATGCCCACAAATACATCAACTACACGCTTGATCCCGAAGTGGCTGCGAAAAACGGCATTGCCGTTACCTTCGCGCCCGCAAGCAAACCGGCACGCGAGAAAATGCCTGCCGAGTTGGTTAACACCCGCTCCATCTTCCCGAATGCTCAGGATATGAAAGACGGTTTTGTGATGCCGCAAATGAGTTCGGATGCGAAGAAACTGTCGGTTAATCTGTGGCAGAAGATTAAAGTCGGTTCGAACTAATGGTTTGATGTTTTGAAGTTGAAAGGTCGTCTGAAAACCTTGAGTTGGGGTTTTCAGACGACCTTTGCTTATGTTGGTTTCGTGGTGGGCGGTTGTATAGTGGATTAACTTTAAATCAGTACGGCGTTGCCTCGCCTTAGCTCAAAGAGAACGATTCTCTAAGGTGCTGA
>JVVZ01000467.1:0-2715 GCA_001062585.1 Neisseria meningitidis | reverse complement strand
TACTGTCTGCGGCTTCGTCGCCTTGTCCTGATTTAAAGTTAATCCACTATATTGATTATGGCATGGGCGGGCATGGATGCGCGGATTGGGGTTTCAGACGACCTCTTTTGCGACCAGCCAGCCTACGCCGCGTACGTTTTGGATGTGTTCTTTGCCGAGCTTTTTGCGTAGGGCGTGGATGAGGAAATCGACGGCGTTGCTCTCGACTTCTTCGCCCCAGCCGTAGATTTTGTCTTCAAGGTCGCTGCGGGAGAGGATGATGCCGGGACGCATCATCAGGGCTTGGAGGACGGCAAATTCTTTGTTGCTCAGGAGGACGGGTTTGTCTTGTCCTTTGACTTCGACTTGGTAGGTAGCGGGGTTGAGGGTGAGCGCGCCGTTGGTTAATAGGGTTTGGCTGTGGCCGCTGTGGCGGCGCAGGACGGCGCGCATACGGGCTTGCAGCTCCGCCATGTCGAAGGGTTTGACGATGTAGTCGTCGGCGCCGCCGTCTAGTCCGTTGAGGCGGCTGTGGAGGTCGTCGCGGGCGGTAACGATGAGGACGGGGGTTTGGCTGCCTTCGTGTCGGATTTGGGTGAGGACGTCCAACCCGTCTTTGCCGGGCAGTCCGAGGTCGAGCAGCAGCAAGTCGTAGTTCTGCGCCTGAAGGGCGGTAGAAACTTGGCTGCCGTTTTTGACCCAGTCGACGGCATAGCCGCTGTCTTTGAGGTTGGCGGCTACGGCTTGGGCAATCATGTGGTCGTCTTCTGCAAGCAATACGCGCATGGTGTTCTCCTTAATCAGCGGGAAGGATAGCAGGGGAAAATTAGGAGGGGGTTAGCGGGAGGTCGTCTGAAAGGGGCGGCTGGTTTTCAGACGACCTTTTGTTGCTTTTCCGTACTTGATTGGGTTTCCTTCGGCGTGGGTTCTGCCGGGTATGGTGGACATTTTCTTCTAAAGGAATATTGCACTTGAATGGTCTGCCGATTTTGCCAAAAGGTCGTCTGAAAACCCCGATTCCGTTTTCAGACGACCTTTTGTCTTTACAGCAACACAATATCGTATTGTTCCTGCGTGTAAGCGGTTTCGACTGCCAGCGAAATCGGTTTGCCGATAAAGTCGATGAGCATCGCCAGCGATTGCGATTCTTCGTCGAGGAAGAGGTCGATGACGTTGGGCGCGGCGAGGATGCGGAAGGACTGCACGTCGTAACGGCGGGCTTCGCGGACGATTTCGCGCTGGATTTCGTAGCAGATGGTCTGCGGCGTTTTCAGACGACCCCTGCCTTGGCAGGAGGGGCAGGGTTCGCAGAGGATTTGGCTGAGGTTTTCGCGCGAACGTTTACGCGTCAGCTCGACCAAACCCAAGCTGGTGAAACCGTTGAGGGTAACGCGGGTGCGGTCGAAGGCGAGGGCTTTGGCAAGCTCTTGCAACACGGCTTCGCGGTGCGCTTCCTGCGCCATGTCGATGAAGTCGATGATGATGATGCCGCCGAGGTTGCGCAGCCTTAATTCGCGGGCGATGGTGTGGCAGGCTTCGAGGTTGGTGCGGAAGATGGTTTCGTCGAAGTTGCGCGCGCCGACGAAGCCGCCGGTGTTCACGTCTATCGTGGTCATGGCTTCGGTGGACTCGATAATCAGGTAGCTGCCGAAGTTGAGGTTGACGCGCGGTTGCAGGGCGCGGCTGATTTCCTGTTCGACGTTGTGGGTTTCAAACAGCGGGCGTTCACCTTTGAACAGCTCTATCTTGCCCAATGCGCCGTGGACGTATTGCTCGGCGAAACGGGTCATGCGGCGGTGGTTTTCGGTTGAATCGACGAGGATTTTTTGCGTGTCGAGGCTGAACATATCGCGCAACACGCGCAGGCTCAAAGGCAAATCCTGATACAGCAGGGTTTCCGGCGGCTGGGTTTTCGCCTGTTCTTGAATGTGTTCCCACACTTTGGTCAGGTAGTGGATATCGGATAGAAGCTGCTCGTCGGTGGCGTTTTCGGCGTTGGTGCGGATGATGTAGCCGTGGCACGCGTCTTCGGGCAATAGATTAGTCAGGCGTTCGCGCAGGCTGTTGCGTTCGGCATCATCTTCGATGCGCTGGGAAATGCCGATGTGGTCTTCCTGCGGAAGGTGGACGAGGAAGCGCCCGGCCAGCGAGATTTGAGTGGAAAGGCGCGCGCCTTTGGTGTTAATCGGGTCTTTGATGACCTGTACCAAAACCGACTGCCCTTCAAATAACATATGCTCGATACGTTGGGTTTCGTCGGGATTGCGGCGTTGTTCGAGGACATCGACGATGTGCAGAAACGCGGCACGTTCCAAACCGATGTCGATGAACGCACTCTGCATGCCGGGCAACACGCGGCGCACCACGCCCAGATAAATATTGCCGACCAGACTATGACCGCTGTTGCGTTCGATGTGCAGCTCGCAGATATTATTTTCTTCCAACACCGCTACGCGCGTTTCCTGCGGGGTGATGTTGACGAGCACGGTTTCGGGCGGACGGACGGCGTCCTTCGGGATGGGGATTCCTGAAAGCATGGTTTTAGTTCCTAATTTTTAATAAGAAAAATAGTAGATTAAATTTGAACCAGACTGATGCTGCCCAAACCCGGAAATAATCGGCTGATTGTGTTGCTGTTCTGACTCAAATTTAATCTACCACCCGCTTGCCGTCGGTTTTGTGGAAAATATAGTGGATTAACTTTAAACCAGTACGGCGTTGCCTCGCCTTAGCTCA
>JVVZ01000466.1:0-20902 GCA_001062585.1 Neisseria meningitidis | reverse complement strand
CCATCAATTTTGTTTGACTGCGGATGCTTGTTGGAAACGTTTTTTATTAAGCAGCGTTTTAGTAAAGTAGTCAAAACGTGACTCTTCAATTTGAAGACTAGAGCTAAACGCTAGGCATCCCGGCGCCTGCCTAGCATACGAAGAAGCAGTATCCTCTTCTGAAACATATGATTTTTCGATGATTCCACTGATATTTTTGAGACATTGCCTATATGCCGCTTCTCGCTTGGTATCATCTTTACTCAACTCAAGATATTGTTTTCTCTCTTTTTCATACCATGCCAAAAAGTAGGCTCTGTAAACCAATAAAAACCCCTCTTCATCTTTATTTTCATATTTATCTTTTGAAGCGGAATGCTCTTCTAAAGTCTGATTCTGAAATTTTTTTTTGAGAGCGCGGAAATATGCATCACATTGACTATCTGCTAACCAATCTATTTTTCCTTCACCGCGACAGCTGGCAGGCAGTTCGGCAATCAGTTTATCAATGCTGTTTTTCGCCAATTCATCCACGAAAGGCTGCATTTTGTCAGTAAGCACCTGTTCCAATGCTATGACCTTTATCCAATACTGCTTTTGTTTCTGATTCTGTTCCTCTCCTGTACCTGAGAAAATGTTTGCTGTACTCGGATAGTCTTTTTCTGAAGCACTTATGAAATTTTGCCAAGGTGTTTGGGCGTATTTCTGAGCCAAGATTGTTTTGATTTGTGCAACTTCTGGCGATTTTTCCAACTGCTCCCGTTCTATATCGACTTTATCTGCCTTTTCCCAGATTTGCTTGCTTAACTTTATCGACACTTCTCTGTCAACAACCTTACTTAAATTGGTTGGCAGTTCCAACCTTTCCATGACTTGATTCGTAATGACGCATTCTGGATAAAGTTTTGAATAAAAGGAAAAGGTGTAATCTTCGGTGTCATCCATCCGCTGCGGTGTTGATTCTATTTTATCGCCGATTTTTTTAGCACATTGCATATATTCGGTATTGAGTTTGCGATAGTCCAGCATTAATGCTTTATCCATTTTTTCTGAATTACCCTCCACCGCAGAACGGTAGGCAGCCGACAGAACGGGAGCAGGCAGATGCTTGGCACCTTTATATTGTTTTTCCATACCCGCCAATTCGGATAATGTTTTTTCTGAGAATTTATCCTTTAAAACATGATAATAGGCTTTACACAAAGGAATAAGATCCCAAGCTCCCTTACGACAGCTTTGTGGAATTTCTTGGGCCAATGTTTCAATGTTTTTTGTTTTCAATTCATTCAAGAACGGCTCTGCCTTATCGACAAAAATGCGGTCGATGGCTTCTCTTTTGGCCCGATCTTCCAATCGGTTTTTTCTATTCCGCGCTTGAACAGATTCTTTACGCAAAGCCTCGGGGTAGAATGTGTTCCAATCTTCATTGGCGTATTTCTTTTCCCATTCGGCTTTGAACTGGCTGACCTGCTTTTCAAATTTTTGATTAGTCGCTTCTTTTTTCGCATTTTCCTCCTGCCATTTGCGCAGTGGTTCTGCAGCATTGTTTGCCGTCCATGCGGCGAAACAGGGAGATAATTCGGTGTTGCCGGGATTGAGCATCAAAATATCGTCGGGATACTCCGCAATCATTTGTCGTTCATCGGCGTTTTCCATATCAACGCCCACTTTTTTAAACACGCCGTCTTTCAAACATTGTTCGTTTTTAGCTTTGGCTTCGTCGAGATGCTCGAAATAATAGATGTAGTCTTTGGCGAATGGGTTGATGGGTGTTGATGATGAAGAACTGGTGGGTGCCGAACTTGGGTTGCTGATACACGCGCCTAAAGAGAGCACGGATAAAGCGAGGATGATGGAAGTGCGTAAGTGCATTTTGGTTCCTTGATGTTCTTAGTGAGAATATTTTTGGGATTTTAAAATGAGGTCGTCTGAAAACAGATTGAGACTGTTTCAGACGACCTTTACAGGTTTTATTGTTCTATTGGCGGCTGCGTATCGTCCAGTATTCCTTCGCCACGTTGCGCAACTGTCCAAACGGCCCGTTCCGCCGCCAATTCCCTGCACAACACTTCCTTCACTTTTTCCAACTTCATGCCGCCGCAGATAAATGCGTCTATGGCGGCGAAGCGGTGTTCCGGCCAAGTGTGGATGCTGATGTGGGATTCGGCGAGCAGTAAGATGCCGGTAATGCCGCCTGCACCGCCGAAGGTGTGGAAACGCTCGGCGATGATGGTGGCTTCTGCAGCTTGGGCAGCGGCTTTAAGGGCGGTTTTCAGACGACCTTCGTCTTTCAAGACAGCTTCATCACAGCCATATAAATCTAAAAGACCGTGATTGCCGGGGATATGGGTCATTTATGGCCTCCGGAGAAACCTCCGCCGCCGTAATAGCCGCCGGAATGCATACGCGAGCCGTCGGAATCGGAAGAGCCGTAGCTGATGATCATGGAGATGATGATGATAATGGTGCTGAAAATGATGTAAGTGGCTCTCGACATGTTAATCCTCGTCCTCGTCTTCTTTGCCCATAGTCCACAACAACCAAGTTCCTATAAAGATGACGGTAAATGAGGCAGAGTTGCCGTCGGTCAGCAGCGCAGGAAGGTTGACGACAACCAAGATGGCGATCATGACAAATCGCAATTGGTTATCGACCCCGTCTGCGTTCATTTTTGCCGTGTATCTGGGCGCTTCCGCCTGCAAACCGAAAGCGCCGGCAACTTTGCCGTAGGTAGTGCGCGTGCTTTTACTCCATGCCAGCTCGTGTTCGGTCAGCTCGGCACACAGTTTGCTGTTGCTGCCGACTTGGTAGTCGGTGTAATACGCCAAATCACCCGAACGGATATGCCAGTAAAACGCGCCGGCGGCGACTTCGACTTTGCCGCCGTAGGAATAAAGTTCATCACAACCTTGCGGTTTGCGGGCGCTGTTTAAACGCGGCCAGTTGTTTTGCGTTTCAGACTGGCTCCACTCGCCGTCGGACGATTCGACCAACCACAAAAAGCCTTTCTGCGGATTGTAAAGCAGGTATTCGACCCACCAACCGACCGGCGTCAGTATCCGCCGTTTGCCTTCAAACATATATTCATAAGTCGCATCGGGGTCCAGTTCGGAATACCTGACTGCACCCATCACGAAATAATCATTGTCATTCAGACGACCCTGCGTGCCGATAGGCAGGGTAAACAGTTTATCCTGCGCCACACGCATGGCATTGGCAGTAATCAGCCGCGCTTTTTCCTTACCGACTTCCAATTGGCTGCCGCAGCTCGGGCAAATCAGAAAATCGGTGACACCGCTCAACCAATGGACGGACGACCCACAATTCGGACAATTTTCCGAATGATGACTGCCTTTCAGACGACCTGCCGTTTCACGGATTTGGTCGTCGGTACGGGTATTCTGCAGTTTCAGTTCATTTAGGCCGACCATACTGCCGTAATAGATTTCGGGAGGATCATCGCCGTAATCTATCGTCAGGAAAAGACCTGAGCATCGCCAGTCTATGACTTTACTTGTCGTATCTTCAGTCAGCTTAAACGGCAATTCGCCCTGAGCCGCCGATTTTTTGAGACTGATTTCACGTTTATCCGACGGAACAAAGTTTTTATTTTGAAAATTGAAATTGCAACCGCCCGGCACGACGTCGTGGAACTCCGGCACAACTTCAGGCGATTCAACCAAGCGCGTCATGGAATACAGGTCGCCGGATTCAGACAGCCAACCGGTTTGCCCGTCATCAAACAGCGCATACCATTCATTCCACACACCGTCGTCGTATTGCACCTGAAGCCGTCCGACCAAGGTAAATGGGCGGGTAACGTATGTCCCTGTCGTGCCGATTTGCAGCGGGCTGAAATCCTCCAACAAAGCGGAATCGCGTCCGGAATCGACGATACTGTCATCCTGCCGCACCAGCATGCTGTTGCAGTAGCCGCACACCAGCGTAACGGCTGTCGCGGAATGCGCCTCAACAGGCGCACCGCAGCTCGGGCAGTCGGTTTTGAAGAATGGGGTGTTTGACATGAATTTTCTTTTTCGGAATTTCAGACGACCTGGGGCAAACCGATACAGGCTTCAGCCGATGCTTAAAAATACTGGCAAATAAACATCTTGCCGCATTTTCCAAAACGCAAACAGCGTCCGCACTATCCGTATGCCGATGCAGACCGCAGCAAACAAGCAGTCGGCAGCAATATGATTGTATAGTAAAACAAAACGGCTTGGGTACGGAATCAGGCAAGCGCAGCCGCATCCTACCGAATTTAACCCATCTATACGACAAAGGTCGTCTGAAAACCTGTCATCGTTTATCTGCATCATTCGAGCCATCACGCTATGTTTGATTTGTCCTATTCGCTCACAAATAGTCAAATTAATATTGTTATTTATTACAAATACTGTATTATGTTCGGGTAATTGTAACAAATAAAACAATAACATCATAAATTCCCAATTATCTACAATATTTTCCCCGTCATTCAGACGACCTCATTCCACAGATTTTCGATTTTTCAACACCTCAAACCATTTTGTATGGCTTGTTCGTTAAATTTTGCGCGTTTTAAATTTGGAGAATCGATGTGAATTTCGACTATATAGCCCACATCAGAAAATCGGACCAAAAACCACAACCTTTGCAGACTCACCTGACCGAAGCCGCCGCTATCGCAAAATTATTGGCGACTAAGTTAAATTTAGAACAAGCAGGCGAACTGCTTGGGTTGATGCACGATTTCGGCAAATATTCCCAAAAATTCCAAAACTACATTCGCAGGGTTAATAATATTGGGTTCAATTTTGATCAAGATGACGAAGATAGTTTTAAAGGAGGAGACCATTCAACCGCCGGTGCGCAATGGGTTTACCGAGAATTGAGAAAATCTGATAAATCTAATAAACATGGAGATGAAATTAAAGATAAGGGCATCGGTGAACTGTGTGGACAGATATTAGGTTTGTGTATTGCCTCACACCACGGCGAAGGCTTGATTGACTGTTTGGACGGCGAAGGCAACGCCGTTTGGAAAAAACGGTTTGAAAAAAGGGACGAATTGACGCATTTGGCGGAATGCGAGCAAAATGCCGATAAAGCTATTCTGCAAAAAGCACATGAATTGACAGGAGAAAACCTGATTCGCAGCCTGCGGAATGCAGTGGAGCCGATTCTTTCCGACTCAACGGTCAATGACAAAATCAAAGAATTTTATCTCGGCTGCCTAACCCGTTTCCTGTTTAGCTGCCTGATTGATGCCGACCGTATCAACAGTTCGGATTTTGAACGGGAAGAGCAAAAAGAAATCCGCCGCTTGGCGGAAAAACCAGATTGGCAATCAGCAATTGATAAATTGGAAGCCAAATTAGCAGGTTTTGAAAACTATTATCCTATTGACGAAATCCGCCGCAAAATTTCAGACGAATGCTTAAAAAGAGCGGTCGATTCTCAAGGCATTTATACACTTACAGTGCCGACCGGCGGCGGTAAAACATTGGCTAGTCTGCGCTACGCTTTACATCATGCGCAAAAGCACAATCTCGACCGCATCATCTACATCATTCCCTATACTTCCATCATTGATCAAAACGCGGAAGAAGTTCGTAAAATTTATTGTTTAGATTTGAAAGAAGATGACAATGGTGAATTTCATTCATGTAGAGAATGTTCAGAATGTGAGAAGTGGGTGCTCGAACACCACTCCAATTTAGAACCCGAAAAGCAAAGCTGGCAGGACAAACTGCTGTCCGAAAACTGGGATAAGCCCATTGTATTTACCACGATGGTGCAGTTTTTGGACGCATGGTTCGGCAGCGGTACGCGCGGCGCGCGGCATATCCACCCGATGACCAATGTGGTGCTGATTTTTGACGAAATCCAAACACTGCCCGTGAAATGCGTGCATTTGTTTTGCAACGTATTGAACTGGCTGACGACATTCGGCAAAAGCACGGCGGTTTTGTGTACGGCGACGCAGCCTTTGCTCGGTGAATCGGGCTTGCAGAATTTCCCTGAAGAGAAAAGGAAAAGCATTGCCGCGCGCGGTTTGTTAAAGCAGCCTGCACATGCCGAAATCATGGGAACTGATGAGCAAAGAGAAGAGCTTTATAAAAAGTTATCGCGCGTGGAAATCCGATTCAACGAAAAAGCAGGCGGCTGGAATGTAGAAGAAGCAGGCACATTTTTGCTGGAACAGTTTCAGACGACCCAAAGCTGCCTGTTTATTGTCAATACAAAAAAATGGGCGCAAGAGCTTTATCAGTATTGCAAGGGGCAAAACGTGCCATCCGAAGCCTTATTCCATCTCAGCACCAACCAATGCGCGGCGCACCGCAAAGCGATTTTTGACACTATCAAAGCTCGTCTGAAAAACAAACAACCCGTTATCTGCATCAGCACCCAGCTGATTGAAGCCGGTGTGGATATTTCCATGGCTTGCGTGATTCGTGCCTTAAGCGGATTGGACAGCATTGCCCAAGCGGCAGGGCGTTGCAACCGGCATGGCGAGAAAGAAGGCAAAGGACAGGTTTGGGTGTTGAATTTGCAGGAGCAGGATTTTACACGGATATTGCCCGATATTCAGGCAGGCAAAACCCATGCCGAACGCGTGTTTCGCGATTTTGCCGGGCAGGATATTTTGCGGCCAGAAGCAATGAAACGCTATTTTGAATACTATTTTTACCAGCGCAGCGATGAAATGGTTTATCAAATAGGAACAAAGGGGGAAGATAATTTATTGAATTTATTAAGTGATAATTGTCACAATAAAGGTGCATCAGATAAAAAAAGAGGTATGTTAAAAAATAATATTTTAAGAGTATATGATTTTTATCCTTTATTAATGCAGTCATTCAAAAGTGCGGGACGGGCTTTCCAAGCCATTGACGCGCCAACCCGCGCCGTGATTGTGCCGTATGGCGAAGGCAGGGATTTGATTGCTTCGCTTTGCGGCGAATGGAACCCGAAAGAAATGTACCGCACGCTGGCCAAAGCGCAGCGCTACAGTGTGAATGTGTTTCCGAATGTGTGGAAACAACTGCAAGAAAATCAAGCCTTGCAAGAGGTGCAGGGAGGTTTGGGCATTTATTATTTGAAAGACGGGCATTACACCGATGAATACGGCTTGTCAATGGATGAAACCGGCATCATGCCTACATACACTTTTTAGACAAAGGAGCAATATGAACAGCACAATTACTTTCCGCGTATGGGGGCGGCAAGCGTTGTTTACCGATCCCGTTACCAAAATTGGCGGCGAAAAATTCAGCTATCAAGTGCCGACTTACGAAGCGGTAAAAGGCATTTTGAAAAGTATTTATTGGAAACCCACTTTGATTTGGCACATCGATAAAATTCGTGTCATGAAGCCGATTCGTACGCAAAGTAAATCCATCAAACCAAGGCAATGGGAATCACCAAAAGGTATCGATCATACGCTTGCGATTTACACCTTTCTGCAAGATGTGGAATACCAAGTACAAGCACATTTTACTTGGAACGAATACTGGCAAGAACTCAAAGACGACCGCAATCTCGGCAAACATATGGCGATTGCGAAACGGATGCTGGAGCGCGGCGGACGACAGGATATTTTCTTGGGCACACGCGATTGTCAGGGCTATGTGGAGCCGTGCGAATTTGGCAGCCCAAGTCGAGATGGAAAAGCAGGCTTTTTCGATGGATATGGCAACTTGGATTTCGGTCTGATGTTCCACAGCTTTGGCTATCCTGAAGAAACCGGAAAGCCCGAATTGGTCAGCCGTTTTTGGATGGCGAATATGCAAGACGGTGTGATTGAGTTTCCAAGCATCGACGATACAGAAGGTCGTCTGAAAACCCGATTTATCCGCAAAATGCAGCCTGAAAAACCGTTCAAGCGTGGAGAAAATGTGAAGCCGGTGGAAGACGAAGCCAAGGAGTTGGGATTATGAGTTGGATGCAGAAATTGTATCAGACATATAACGAAGTTGAAAAAAGTGCTGATTTATTAGACTTGGATAAAGAAACTCTTGCGCCACTATGGCATAGTCCGCAAACCGCACATATCAAAATTGTTTTGAGTGCTGATGGTGATTTTATTTCTGCCGAAGTATTGCCAGACAAAACAATAGTGATGCTGCCTGTAACAGAAGATTCTGAAGGGCGTACAAGCGGCTATAGACCCCATGCATTATGTGACAGTATTCAATATGTTGCAAAGGATTTGGGCTATATAGGCAAAGAAAAAATTCAAATCGAGACAACAGATAAGAAAGGAAATAAAAAACTTAAAGAAAAGACTATTGAGTGTGCAACCTTTGATTTATATATAAAGCAATTGGATGCATGGTGTATGGATATGGAGACGAAAAATCATAAAGTTCTTGCTATACAGAAATATGTACACAAAGGAACGGTTTTAGCAGATTTGATTAAAGCAAAAGTGGTACCAATAGACAGCGATGGAAAACTTTTGGAATCTTGGAGTAAGAAAGACGGCGATATACAAGATAAACCTAAATTATTGGATTTGTTGGGACAAAATCCCGAAATTCGCAAAGCTTTAGTTATTTGGTCGGTGCAAACACATGATTTAGTTTCTGAAACTTGGAAAGATAAAGAGGTTCAACAAAGTTGGAGCAAATATTATCAAGATACTCTGATCAGTCGATTTTGTTCAGTAACTGGTAAAGAACAGAAAATCCGCGAGAGCCACCCTGCTAAGTTAACTTATTCAGGTGATAAAGCAAAACTGATTTCTTCTAATGACAAAACAGGTTTTACTTATTTAGGTCGTTTTGAAGAGGCTAATCAAGCAGTTGCCATATCTGCCGAAGTTTCACATAAGGCGCATGCTGCATTACGCTGGTTAATCGAACGTCAAGGCATCCGCAATGATAACCAAGTAACTGTTGTATGGGCAACCAGATTTGCAAATGCTGATGAGGATAAAGTCTTGTCTTTACCGTATCGGGCTGAAACAGATATTCATGCTGCATTGTTTGCTGAGGATAATATTAATGAAGCTGCTGATTTTGGTTTTGATGCGGCAAAGATCATGAAGAAAAGGTTGAACGGATATAGAGCAAAATTGCAAGACAATGATCAGATATCCTTACTTGTTTTAGATGGAACAAGTCCAGGGAAGGGGCGTGCTGCATTAACTTACTATCAAGAGTGCTTACCTAAAGATTATTTTGCCAACTTAGATGCCTGGATAGACGACTTTTCTTGGTATCAACGTTATAAGCCTAAAGAAGGTAAACCTTGGTTATTTGTAGCCCCATCCATAGAGCGTATTGCAGATACGATTCTTAGCAAATCTGAATTGGAGGATAAGAGTAAGAAAGCTAAAAAACAACTCTACGCCCGTTTGCTTCCCGTAATTGTCGGCGGAAAAAATGTGCCGATTCCTTATGATTTGGTGCAAAAAAGTTTTCAGACTGCTTGCAATCCCAACGGCAGCGAATATTGGGAGTGGGAACGCAATATTGGCGTTGCCTGCGCTTTATACAAAGGTTGGCATGTCCGTCATCACGATTTAGATTTATCAGAAAGGAAAACTTACTTTATGAGTTTAGAAAAAACAAATCAGTCGCGCGACTATTTATATGGGCGCTTGCTTGCACAAGCAGAAAGTTTGGAGTGGTATGCCTTATATTTGCAAAATGGCAAAAAAGCACCTACTCGAGCAACCAATGCAGAGCGCTATTTTCAACAATTTGCACAGCGCCCTTATAGCACATGGCTAAATATTGAAAGTGTCAAACTTGTGCCGTATAAAAACTATTTGACCAGCTTGGGAAAAGATTTTTATAAACAAGCTATTGGAGAAATTATGGATCTATTCGAAAACGATGACTTTATGTGCGATGATAAATTAAGCGGTGAATTTCTGCTTGGATATCATTGCCAAAAAATGGAAATCGACCGCCAAATTGCCGAGCGTAAAGCTGCCGAGGCCAAGCAAAAGAAAACCGAAACCGCTGAATAACCTAACATTGAAAGGAAAACAACATGAGCTTAACCAAAAAAATTGATTTCGCCTTAATTATCGGTGTACAAAATGCCAATCCCAACGGAGATCCTTTAAACGGCAACCGCCCGCGTGCTGATTTTTTTAATATCGGTGAGATAACAGATGTTTGCTTGAAGAGAAAAATTCGTGATCGCTTGCAAGAAAATGGGGAAGTGATTTTCGTACAATCAGATGAAAAGAAAACTGACGGTATGACGAGCTTAAAAAATCGTGCTGAATCAGAAGAGTTTGGTTTAGGTAAGAGTGCTTTTGAATTTAAAAAAGGTGATAAAGATAAGAATAAGAAAAAGGATCAAACGAAAAGTGCCGCATGTGCAAAATGGTTTGATGTGCGAACCTTTGGGCAGGTATTTGCGTTTGGGAAAGGCCAGAATGAAGATGGTGTCTCTATTCCTATTCGAGGGCCGGTTACTATTCAATCTGCTTTTAGTGTTCAACCAATACGCATCATTGATAATCAAATTGTGAAAAGTGTTGATAGCGATGATACTGAAGGAAAAAAAGCAAGAATGGGTATGAAATACCGTATAGATAAAGGTATTTACGTCGCCTTCGGCGCGATGTCGCCGCAGCTTGCCGAGCGCACCGGCTTTTCAGACGGCGATGCCGAAAAAATCAAAGCCGTACTCACCAAACTCTTTGAAGGCGACGCATCATCCGCCCGCCCCGAAGGCAGCATGCAGGTACTGAAACTTATCTGGTGGGAACACAACAGCAAAGCAGGGCAATATTCTTCCGCCAAAGTGCACGGTAGCCTGAAAGTGAATGCGGACGGCAGCTATAAACTGGAAAAACTTGATGGTTTAACTCCGCAGGAAATCGACGGCTTCTAAAAACGTTCAAAAAGATGACCGCACTTTCAACCGAAAGCCAAGGGGAAAATCAGGACACGCGCCTGATTCCCCTTTCTGCCCTGCAACACTACGCCTTCTGCCCGCGCCAATGCGCCCTGATTCATAACGAGCAGGCGTGGGCGGAGAATTATTTAACCGCGCAGGGACGGGCGTTGCACGAGCGGGTGGATTCGGGCGAACCGGAAACGCGCAAAGGCGTGCGTTTTGAGCGGACGGTGCATGTGTCGGCGGAGAAACTGGGCATCAGCGGCATTTTGGATTTGGTGGAAGTGGACACAAAAACAGGCCGTCTGAAACCCGTGGAATACAAACGCGGCAAGCCCAAACCCGACCCGATGGACGAAATCCAGCTCTGCGCCCAAGGCTTGTGCTTGGAAGAAATGACGGGTCAAGCCGTCTCCGAGGGCGCGCTGTGGTATATGCAAACCCGCCACCGCGTCCCCGTCGTGTTTTCAGACGACCTGCGCGCCCAAACCCTCGCGACCATCACCGCCGTGCGCGAACTTCTAAACAGCGGCCAAACCCCGCCGCCCAACTACAGCAAACGCTGCAAAGCCTGCTCGCTGGTGGAGATTTGCCAGCCGGAATTGTTGGGGAAACGGGATAGGAGTGTGGGGTATGTGATGGGGTTGTTTGGGGAGTGATGTTCAGGTTTACCCTAGTAATGTATTATTGATATATCTAGTTTTTTATTAGTAAAGGAGCTTAAATGAAAATGAAATTTTCAGGAAATATTGATGAATTAAAAAGCCAATTAACTGAAGGAGGCTTTTCTAATTATGATGAAAAACAAAATAATGGTTGTTATTGCTTTAGATTCCCAAATGGTTCCATTTTAAATTTTTGGTCTAGCAATGGAACTGTAAATTTACAGGGGAAAACAGATGAAAACTTATCTGAATTCGTTCATAGAATATGTGGCAGCAAGATACAACACTCAAATAAAATTAGTAATGAGCCTGTTACTCCTGCTCAAATAGAGGCTAAAGGAAAAGTTTTTGTCGTTCATGGTCACGATACCGCAGCAAGAGAACAGTTAGAATTGGTTCTTCATAAATTGGGAATTGAACCCTTTGTATTGCAAAATACTAGCGGAGGAGGATTAACTATCATTGAAGCTTTGGAAAAAGAAATTGGACAGAATCCTTCTGAAGTCACTTTTGGTATTGTTCTATTAACTCCAGATGATATGGGATATTCAAAAAGTTCAAGACCAGAGGAGGCTGAGCCTAGGGCTAGACAAAATGTCGTCTTAGAAATGGGGATGTTATTATCATCCATTGGTAGAAGTAGAGTGGCTATTTTAAAGAAAGGACATTTAGAGGTTCCATCTGATGCTAATGGAATTTTATATATATCTTTTAACGAACATGTAAAAGAGACTGTCCCAAGGCTTGTGGAAAGATTAAATCAAAGTGGTTTTAAAATGACACCAGAGAATATTGCCAGAGCGTCATCGTAACTCTTAAGAGTTGTAATTTATAGCGATTAGCTTGTTTTTTATACGATATTGAATTTGGTAAGCATAACTTGGGTTTTGATTGCAAGAGCAAGCGTAGGTTGGGTTAGCCATAGGCGTAACCCAACAAAATGTTGGGATTTCAAGCTCAAGGTCGTCTGAAAACAATATTTGAGCAAACGAACCGTTTCGTTGGGTTACGGCGTTTCGCCTAACCCAGCATATAGATAATTTTCAGGTAGCCCAATCGCCTCCAAAAGCACGCCCAACCCCAAGGAGTTTCCCCATGCGCAAACTGCAAAACACGCTCTACATCACCACCCAAGGCAGCTATCTGCATAAGGAGCGGGAGACGCTGGTGGTGGAGCAGGAGCGTAAGAAGGTGGCGAAGTTGCCGGTGCATTCCATCGGGCATATTTTCTGTTTTGGCAATGTGCTGGTGTCGCCGTTTTTGTTGGGGTTTTGCGGTGAAAATAATGTGAATTTGGCTTTTTTTACCGAAAACGGGCGTTATTTGGGGCGGCTTCAGGGGCGACAGAGCGGCAATGTGCTGCTGCGTCGGGCGCAGTATCGGGTATCGGAGCAAAATCCTGTGCCGATTGCGCGCAATATCATTGCGGCGAAGATTCAGGCGGGCAAGCGGGTGCTTCAGCGGCAGATTCGCAATTACGGCGAGAATGCGGCGATTCAAGGTGCCGTCGATGCTTTGAACATTTCGCTGCGGCAGTTGAAGGACGCGGTGGAGCTGGACGTGGTGCGCGGCATTGAGGGCGATGCGGCGGCGCGTTATTTCGGCGTGTTCGGGCAGCTTTTGAGCGAGAAAAGTGGCTTTACTTTTGGTGGGCGCAACCGCCGTCCGCCCAGAGACGGGGTGAATGCGCTGTTGTCGTTTGTGTACAGTCTGTTGGGCAAGGACATCAGCGGCGCGCTGCAAGGCGTGGGACTGGATCCACAGGTGGGTTTTCTGCACGCCGACCGACCGGGGCGCGACAGCTTGGCGCAGGACATTTTGGAAGAATTCCGCGCATGGTGGGCAGACAGGCTGGTGTTGTCGCTGATTAACCGCGGGCAAATCAAACCGCAGGATTTTGTTACCGAGGCAAGCGGCGCGGTAAGCTTAAAAGCCGATGCGCGTAAGCTGTTGTTCCAAGCCTTGCAGGCGAAAAAGCAGGAGAAAATCGTGCATCCGTTTTTGGGCGAAGAAGTGGAAATCGGGCTGCTACCGTATATTCAGGCAATGCTGTTGGCGCGCCATTTACGCGGAGATTTGGCGGAATACCCGCCGTTTTTGATGAGATAGGTTTGCAGGTCGTCTGAAAACGGGCTGGACATTTTCAGACGACCTCTAAAGCCGCCTGCACATGGGAATACAAAATGCTGATGCTGATTACTTATGATATTTCGCTGGAAGACGCGGAAGGACCGGCAAGGCTGCGGCGCGTGGCAAAGTTGTGTCTGGACTACGGCGTGCGCGTGCAGTATTCGGTGTTCGAATGCGACATCGCACCCGACCAGTGGGTTGTTTTAAAAGATAAACTTTTGAAAACCTACAACCCTGAAGCCGACAGCCTGCGCTTTTACCATTTAGGTAGCAAATGGCGGCGCAAAGTGGAACACCACGGCGCGAAACCAGCGGTGGATGTGTTCAAGGATACGTTGATTGTGTGAATCGCCAACCTGCGGTTCTCATGAAAATGCGGCAGGGTTGGCGAATGGGGATTGTTCTTTAACAATCAGGATATTGCGAATGCGGGTGTAACGGAAAAGGCTGTGTTATACTCGCGTTCGCGCTTTTCTTGGGAGCTTAGCGAAATCGGGGCTGCGAAACCTGATGGAGCAAGGCTTTTGAGAGAGGCTCCAGCCGCCTTCGGGCGGCTGTGTGTTGAAACGATATGAGATGCTTTTACTGTCCCGTTGAAGTAACCCAGCCGCCTTCGGGCGGCTGTGTGTTGAAACATTGATGACCTTGTCCGTCGTACTGTCAGGAGTAGCCAGCCGCCTTCGGGCGGCTGTGTGTTGAAACGCCATCAGATGTGCGGGCGGATGGATTGGTTGCCCAGCCGCCTTCGGGCGGCTGTGTGTTGAAACAGCGGCACAAGACTATCAGCCCGACCACCGACACCAGCCGCCTTCGGGCGGCTGTGTGTTGAAACTTATCAGACTGGCAGCTTGGAATCTTGTCAGGTTGCCCAGCCGCCTTCGGGCGGCTGTGTGTTGAAACCTGTCGAGAATGAAGTCACCATCACTTTATGGCCGCCAGCCGCCTTCGGGCGGCTGTGTGTTGAAACTTAAATTGCCCATAGTTACTTCTTCATGAACCAATCCCAGCCGCCTTCGGGCGGCTGTGTGTTGAAACGGGCAACTCCGAAGCATGGGAATTTAAAGACGTTGCCAGCCGCCTTCGGGCGGCTGTGTGTTGAAACAATATTACCCAGCAAGGTATCAGCCCCAGCTTTCCAGCCGCCTTCGGGCGGCTGTGTGTTGAAACATGCGGGAAATGTGAATGAAGTATTTGAACGTTTAACCAGCCGCCTTCGGGCGGCTGTGTGTTGAAACTGTTGGCGGCTTTTGGATTTTGCTTTAACGGTTTGCCAGCCGCCTTCGGGCGGCTGTGTGTTGAAACTGCACATCGCCGCTACCAACCGGATCACCGCTAGCCAGCCGCCTTCGGGCGGCTGTGTGTTGAAACCCCTCACGGTCACGCCAGCCGACCTGATAAACTGCCCAGCCGCCTTCGGGCGGCTGTGTGTTGAAACTTGACCCAGCCGCCTTCGGGCGGCTGTGTGTTGAAACGGTAGCCGAGGGCGCGGGTGTAGAGGCGCAGGCCCCAGCCGCCTTCGGGCGGCTGTGTGTTGAAACTCTGCCATGTGCATCAGCTGCCACAAACCGAAACCCCAGCCGCCTTCGGGCGGCTGTGTGTTGAAACAAAAACAGTCAAAAATAAGCTCAACCGGAAGCAATCCAGCCGCCTTCGGGCGGCTGTGTGTTGAAACCCGCTGAAACGCGACTGGATACCGAAGCCCTAATCCAGCCGCCTTCGGGCGGCTGTGTGTTGAAACTGCCGTCATGCTTTGCGCTTGTTCAGGAAAGAATCCAGCCGCCTTCGGGCGGCTGTGTGTTGAAACGGGCTGCATTAGAGCGGTAAACGTCGGAAGCTACGCCAGCCGCCTTCGGGCGGCTGTGTGTTGAAACATGTTTTGACCTTTTTACAACACGTTAAATTAACCCAGCCGCCTTCGGGCGGCTGTGTGTTGAAACATACTGCATCACAATCACGACTATGCCTGTTAGCCAGCCGCCTTCGGGCGGCTGTGTGTTGAAACAAAAACTCATCAATCTGAAACAACAACTCAAAGACCCAGCCGCCTTCGGGCGGCTGTGTGTTGAAACATATCTCGGCGGTGCATATCCGATTTGCAAGGCCCAGCCGCCTTCGGGCGGCTGTGTGTTGAAACGGCATCCGCTTTGCGCGTGTCCGTTGCCGTCCAGTCCAGCCGCCTTCGGGCGGCTGTGTGTTGAAACAGCCTCGAAAATAAAGGCGCGTGATGATGCGTCCCAGCCGCCTTCGGGCGGCTGTGTGTTGAAACATATCAGGAGCTGTAAATGAGCAACACCATATCCCAGCCGCCTTCGGGCGGCTGTGTGTTGAAACCCTATCCGCAATCCGACTTTGAAACAAAAGACCGAACCAGCCGCCTTCGGGCGGCTGTGTGTTGAAACACAAAGGAAAAGTCGCATATTTAATTCAAAGCCAGCCAGCCGCCTTCGGGCGGCTGTGTGTTGAAACGTCGTTAGACGGATGTATTCTTATTTAGACAGTCCAGCCGCCTTCGGGCGGCTGTGTGTTGAAACCCGAAGAAAGAACAATGCCGCGCCGCCTGAAAACACCAGCCGCCTTCGGGCGGCTGTGTGTTGAAACCAAATTACCCTTAAAAACTCGAAACTTACCCAACCCAGCCGCCTTCGGGCGGCTGTGTGTTGAAACTGTCAGAAATGCGTCAAGTGCGGGCTGTGTGATACCCAGCCGCCTTCGGGCGGCTGTGTGTTGAAACCTGATTATGAATGAAAAAGATTATATGAAAGAAGACCAGCCGCCTTCGGGCGGCTGTGTGTTGAAACTCGGGCGTCCAGCCATCAATCGGCGCAAACAACCCCCAGCCGCCTTCGGGCGGCTGTGTGTTGAAACTGCCGTTTCGGACGATGCCCGGATATTGACGGACCCAGCCGCCTTCGGGCGGCTGTGTGTTGAAACTTATAGGTCTCCAACCCGCTAACCAATACCGCGACACCAGCCGCCTTCGGGCGGCTGTGTGTTGAAACAACACCGCGCCATCATCAATCCGATACCCGACCTCCCAGCCGCCTTCGGGCGGCTGTGTGTTGAAACAAGGCTAATTACCCGCATACATGGTGGACGGTAGAGCCAGCCGCCTTCGGGCGGCTGTGTGTTGAAACCCGATCGAAGCAAACCTCAACGTAGAAATCGTCCCAGCCGCCTTCGGGCGGCTGTGTGTTGAAACTGGTTGTTGCTCTCCCAAATCCGAGCCACCTGATCCCAGCCGCCTTCGGGCGGCTGTGTGTTGAAACACGCAATGCCTGATCCAGTTGCGTGCCGAAGGAACCAGCCGCCTTCGGGCGGCTGTGTGTTGAAACGTGTTTCGACTGGCGGTTTTAATCAAAATGGCGTTCCAGCCGCCTTCGGGCGGCTGTGTGTTGAAACCCGAACATTTTGGCATGCGACGAATTGCCCGAAAACCAGCCGCCTTCGGGCGGCTGTGTGTTGAAACCTTTTGCAGATGCCTAATGTTGCTTTGGCAGATTCCAGCCGCCTTCGGGCGGCTGTGTGTTGAAACTGGAAATTACACAGGCGGTAGATGTGCCGCAGATCCAGCCGCCTTCGGGCGGCTGTGTGTTGAAACCATGACGGATTGTTGCCGCTGATGGTGTAGTTGAACCAGCCGCCTTCGGGCGGCTGTGTGTTGAAACATGCATGTCTTCCCAGCTATGCCCTTCCGGCGGTCCAGCCGCCTTCGGGCGGCTGTGTGTTGAAACCGGTTTTAAAATTTGCGCCGACGCTGCCGCCAGCCAGCCGCCTTCGGGCGGCTGTGTGTTGAAACATGAATAAGTTTAGACGGCCTAAACGGGGGCTGAACCAGCCGCCTTCGGGCGGCTGTGTGTTGAAACGGCGCAATCGGCGGCAGTGTGATTACGGTCGGTTCCAGCCGCCTTCGGGCGGCTGTGTGTTGAAACTTGGGCGCGTACCGCGAAGCTGTTGGGCGAGTTGACCAGCCGCCTTCGGGCGGCTGTGTGTTGAAACAAACCGTCCGCACAAAAAGAAACGCCCTATATGGAACCAGCCGCCTTCGGGCGGCTGTGTGTTGAAACAAACCGTACTTCATCGCCCATGCAACAATCGCCTCCAGCCGCCTTCGGGCGGCTGTGTGTTGAAACTGTAATAATTTCGCCGGTTTTACTTTTTTTCTTGACCCAGCCGCCTTCGGGCGGCTGTGTGTTGAAACTGGGCAATACTCAATCGGCACGCCGTGGAAGTACAGCCAGCCGCCTTCGGGCGGCTGTGTGTTGAAACAAGAATATAGTCTTTCAGGTTTTTACCATTACCTCCCAGCCGCCTTCGGGCGGCTGTGTGTTGAAACGATTTAGCCATTTTTACCACCTTAATATTCGTTACCAGCCGCCTTCGGGCGGCTGTGTGTTGAAACCGACTTGTTATTACAAAATCGAATATGTCGGAAATCCAGCCGCCTTCGGGCGGCTGTGTGTTGAAACCGAAAACCCTGCCCCAAATCAGACAGGAGAAGACCCAGCCGCCTTCGGGCGGCTGTGTGTTGAAACTTGCAGAAAATCAACATCATCAGCAAAACCGAAATTCCAGCCGCCTTCGGGCGGCTGTGTGTTGAAACGATATAATCTAATCGAATAGTGTCAGGGTGTGGGACCAGCCGCCTTCGGGCGGCTGTGTGTTGAAACATGGGACATCGGGACGCATCCGTTCTTCCGGGACCCAGCCGCCTTCGGGCGGCTGTGTGTTGAAACTCGCAAATTCACGTCAAGCAGCTTTGGCGATTGTCCAGCCGCCTTCGGGCGGCTGTGTGTTGAAACAATTCAATTTAAGCGGCATCGGTGAGGCATTTTGCCAGCCGCCTTCGGGCGGCTGTGTGTTGAAACGACACGGAGCGGGCTTATCAGATGCAGTCGTCTTACCAGCCGCCTTCGGGCGGCTGTGTGTTGAAACCCTGCCAAGACACGACCTTGCCGGTATCAACTTCCAGCCGCCTTCGGGCGGCTGTGTGTTGAAACTCAGTTTCAACGCCATAGCTGATTTGGTCGCCGCCCAGCCGCCTTCGGGCGGCTGTGTGTTGAAACGACGGTAACGCCTTTACCGAAAAGGGCGACCTGACCAGCCGCCTTCGGGCGGCTGTGTGTTGAAACATGGTTCCGGTCGCATATTCCGCGCCGAAAAACAGCCAGCCGCCTTCGGGCGGCTGTGTGTTGAAACGGAGTCTTTGTCAAAATTGATAGGCATAAATTTACCAGCCGCCTTCGGGCGGCTGTGTGTTGAAACATTGGCCGCGCATCAATGCGGCGTGTGGGATGACCCAGCCGCCTTCGGGCGGCTGTGTGTTGAAACTCAAATATATTGACGAACAGTTGTTTGAAACGCAGACCAGCCGCCTTCGGGCGGCTGTGTGTTGAAACCTGAAGCCATGAATATTATTTTTGGCGGTTTTGCCAGCCGCCTTCGGGCGGCTGTGTGTTGAAACCTTCAGGTAGTCGCTATTGCGTTCTAAGGCAAATCCAGCCGCCTTCGGGCGGCTGTGTGTTGAAACAGACGGCCTTGTGTTACTAAATGCCTTACTTTGACCAGCCGCCTTCGGGCGGCTGTGTGTTGAAACGGAAACTGTTGTTTTAAATCAGGAATACGAAAGACCAGCCGCCTTCGGGCGGCTGTGTGTTGAAACATTTCCTGCCCGCCTGCCACGTGGCGAACGTCCCCCAGCCGCCTTCGGGCGGCTGTGTGTTGAAACAAGGAAAAATCGGTTGTCGGCTTCGCGCCTGAATTCCAGCCGCCTTCGGGCGGCTGTGTGTTGAAACGCACGAAAATGCCCCATGGCAGTCGCTCCGGCGATCCAGCCGCCTTCGGGCGGCTGTGTGTTGAAACAAACCGAAGTCGCACCGCTTGAAGAAGCTTCTTGCCAGCCGCCTTCGGGCGGCTGTGTGTTGAAACACAGGTAAGTTTATCAACTTGACAAACATTCCTGCCCAGCCGCCTTCGGGCGGCTGTGTGTTGAAACTTGGTTATTGGTATAGCCGCCGTAGCGGCAGCATACCCAGCCGCCTTCGGGCGGCTGTGTGTTGAAACGGGTAGGGTTTCCGAAAGCAAGCCAAATAATTTCCCAGCCGCCTTCGGGCGGCTGTGTGTTGAAACGTTTTGACGCAGACCGGCGATGGCATCCGAGTTGCCAGCCGCCTTCGGGCGGCTGTGTGTTGAAACGCAAAGGCGAAAGGATGGTGCGACAATAATCCTGCCCAGCCGCCTTCGGGCGGCTGTGTGTTGAAACTGTAGCCATTGGGTTCTCCTGAAAAATTAAGTCTGTCCAGCCGCCTTCGGGCGGCTGTGTGTTGAAACGCCGAGCCGCTCGCCTGCTTGGTAATCAAAATACCCAGCCGCCTTCGGGCGGCTGTGTGTTGAAACATGGCTTTTAGTCGTTTTAGCGTACCAGTCATCCCAGCCGCCTTCGGGCGGCTGTGTGTTGAAACGGCTACTGAACCGATGAAGTTTGGAACGTCTGAACCAGCCGCCTTCGGGCGGCTGTGTGTTGAAACGTGCAAGTATCAACCTGCTTGGCGATGTTTTCGGCCAGCCGCCTTCGGGCGGCTGTGTGTTGAAACAGTGCCGACAGAACGCTCGCGCCTACCACCAGCCCAGCCGCCTTCGGGCGGCTGTGTGTTGAAACTGCCATATCGACGGCTTGGATAAACGTAAATTTACCAGCCGCCTTCGGGCGGCTGTGTGTTGAAACGCGCTTTGCGGTATTGGCACTTGGCGCGGCGGACCAGCCGCCTTCGGGCGGCTGTGTGTTGAAACTGCTGCCGGTTGGCCGCAATCTCTACAAAGAGTATCCAGCCGCCTTCGGGCGGCTGTGTGTTGAAACAGGGGGGCAGAATGTGCCAGATTCTGAAGTTGAAAACCAGCCGCCTTCGGGCGGCTGTGTGTTGAAACAGCATGAAGAATATCGGGCGATATTTCCAAAAGTGGAGCCAGCCGCCTTCGGGCGGCTGTGTGTTGAAACAGAACAACGCCGCCGCCTGCGATATAAAAAATTTGCCAGCCGCCTTCGGGCGGCTGTGTGTTGAAACGATAAATTGAACTTGGTCGATAAGAGCGGCGTTCCAGCCGCCTTCGGGCGGCTGTGTGTTGAAACGTTGATCTCGAATTGCAAAACGAAAATGGCTGGAGCCAGCCGCCTTCGGGCGGCTGTGTGTTGAAACTTGAAATCGCCACACCTGCAATTGACCGCAATCCCAGCCGCCTTCGGGCGGCTGTGTGTTGAAACAAAAATAGGCAAAAATCAGCTC
>JVVZ01000465.1:0-2798 GCA_001062585.1 Neisseria meningitidis | reverse complement strand
CTTTGAGCTAAGGCGAGGCAACGCCGTACTGGTTTAAAGTTAATCCACTATAAGAATGGGACAAGACGGCAAACTTTAAACAGACGAATAATAAAACCGCCCGAATGTTCTGCCAAACAGGACATTCGGGCGGTTTGTTTCCGTTTCTTCAATCAAAAATTAGCTTAGAACTTCCATTCCAGCGATACGGCGTAGTTGCGGCCGGGCGCGCGGTAGCGGTCCAAGCCTTTGCCGTCGCGGTCGACCCCGTTGGTGGTGCTGTAACTGTACAAACCGCGCAGGGAATCCCAAGTGGTGTCTTTGCGGTTGAACAGGTTGTACACGCCCGCACGCAGGGTCAGGTTTTTCACCGGTTTGTAGAAGCCGTACATATCGAACACATAAGCCGATTTGTTCAGCCACGGGTAATCCTGCACTTTTTTCTGCAAAGGCGTACCCCAGCCGTTGTTTTCATAAACGGTGTATTGCGCATCTTTCGCCTTTTTCGCGCCCAAATAGGTCAGGCGGGAGAACACGCCCCATTTTTCGCTCGGACTTTCATAGTCGATACCGGCAATCACTTTCAGCGGCTGGGTGGACAGCAGGCTGTTGTCGCCCGACAGCTTGCTTTTCGCGTAACCCACGGAACCAAACAGCTTCCAGCCTTCAGGGACAAAAGAGACTACTTTGTCCAAATTCAGACGACCTGTCAGCTCAAGACCGCGAACCCTTGCCTTGTCGATATTCTGCATCTGCCAATCCAGTTTTTCGGTGTAGGGGGCGCTGCACAGACCGTAGTAATAATCCATCTGGGTGCAGCCGGGTTCGCCGCTGGCGGTCAGTTTCTGCTCTTCAGACAGGAAATTGCGGTAGTTGCTTTGATACAGGTTGGCATCCAGCGTACCTTTTTCGCCGCGTCCTTGCAGGGAGAGGGTGTGGGTGGTGCTGCGCTCGGCTTTCAGGTTGGGATTGGGCAGCCAATTACCCGAACCGTGGTTGTAGGTGAAATACACTTCGGACGCATTGGGGACACGGTAGCCGGAAGTGATGTCGTAACCGACACGCCAAGCCTGATTCAGTTGCGCCGCCAAGCCGGCGAAACCGCTCCAGCCGCTGTAAGTATTGGGTGCGGGCGGTGTTTTGTCGCAGGCATGACAGTCGGCATTCAGTTGCTGCGGCGTCATTTTGGTGTGGTCGTAACGGATGCCCGCGCGGCTTGAAAACACATTGTTCCATTGGATTTGGTCGGACAGCGAGAAACCGTAGTTGGTGGTTTTCACCGGATGCTGGATGGTGCTGGTGGTTCGGACGATGCGGCCGCTGAAGAAATAATCGTCGCGGTTTAAATTTTCAAAATCACGGCGGCTGGCAAAGGCCTTGAACGACAGGCGGTGCTGCCCGCCCAGTTGTAGCGGCTGGCTGTCCAAACGCAGGGTGATGCGTTTGAAGCGGGTGTCCATGCTGCGGTTGTATATTTCGTCCAAATCCTTCTGATTGTAGTTGCGCGTCCAGGTGGAATAATCCATCGGGAACGAGCCTTTGTTGTTAACCGCCGCCACTTTGGTTTTCTGATAATCGAAGTCTGCCTTCAACAACGACAACCAATTTGAATCAGGCGTCCATTCGTAAAACAGGTTGGCATTGCGCCGTTTGTTTACATCGTCGGCTTCGCGCCAGGAAGAATCGGTCAGGTTATAAGACTCTTCAACCGTGTAATTGTGCCCCTGCTGGCCGTTGAGCGATGCGCCGATACGGTGGTTCTCATTAATCTGATAACCGATTTTGGCCAAGAAGCTGTGGTATTTGTGTTTGGACGGATCAGGAATGCCGCGTGCCGAACCGCGGATATTCGTGCCGCTGCCCTTGCCTTCCACCGCATAGCCGCGGTTGCCCGCGCTTTCGGTTTCATGGCCGCGCCGTTGTGAATACAGCAAGGCTGCATCGACGCTGCCGTTATCCATGCCGAAGCCGACTGTGTTCGTCCATTCGCGGTTGCGGCTGCTGTAACCGTTTTTCATCATCACGCCGAACTGCCGCTCCGGCAGCAGCAAATCACGTCCTTGCAGGGTTTGGTAATTCACACCGCCGCCCAAGGTGCCGCTGCCGGTATTGAAAGAGTCCGCCCCTTTCACGATGTCGATGTTGCGCACCAGTTCAGGGTCGATGGACAAGCGCGAACTGTTGAAATTGCCGTAACGGGCATACAGTGAGTTTTCTTCCGAATCAGGCAGGCTCACGCCGTCAATACTGACGCCGACACGGTTGCCTTCCACGCCACGAATGGCAAAGCCTTTTTGATGGCGGCCGCTGTCGCTCAGACCGACATCGGTGGAATAGCGCACCAAGTCTTTGTTGTCGCGTATCATTTCCTGTTGGATACGGCCGAGGTTGACCCGTTCCACGGCGGCGGGCGCGTTGCGATGCCCTTTTACCGTTACCTGTTTCAGTTCGGCTTGCATGGGCTCGGCAGCCGTTGATTGCGCAGCATTATCCGCCGCAAACACGGGATTGCCGAAAATACTGCCGACAAGGGCGGCAATAGGGAGTATGTGTGATGATTTCATGGTTCAAAACCTCAGAAACAATAAAATTGACCAATATTCAGCTTAATTCAACAATGAAAATTTTTGATAATCATTTATATTTCTATTGAAAGCAATGACGAATATAAATCCCTGTAACGGATGGCCAATAAATTTTTAAATACGGAAACGGAAACCGGATAAAAGCGGCTTTCCTTGCCCATACCATATGTAAGGGGTTGATATAGTAGATTAACTTTAAACCAGTACGGCGTTGCCTCGCCTTGCCGTACTATC
>JVVZ01000007.1:0-2208 GCA_001062585.1 Neisseria meningitidis | reverse complement strand
CAACCTGATCCACCGCGAGCTGGCCGACGGCGAAGTGCAGAACTATTTCTACGATCTGCACGACCAACTGGTTAAGGCGGAAATCTTCAAAAAAGATGGCACGAAAGAAACTTGGGCGTACACCTACGACGCACTGGGCAGAAGGATAGGAAAAAGTCGTCTGAAAACCAGTCAGGAAGTTTCAGACGACCTCGAAAACCACACCCGCTTCGTTTGGGACGGCAGCCATCTGCTGCAGGAAATCCACCCGGACGGCAGGTATACCTATATCTACGCCGATCCAAGCAGCTACGAACCGCTGGCGCAAGTCCGCGATTGGACAACCGAAGACGGCGAAAGCCGACAACAAACCCACTACTTCCACTGCGACCAAATCGGCATCCCGCGTGAGATGACCGATAAAGACGGCAATCTTTTATGGTTCGGCAACTATACCGGCTGGGGTCGTCTGAAAGAGGAAACCAAGGTAACGGATAGTGCATACCAACCCTTCCGGTTACAGAACCAATATGCCGACCGTGAAACGGGGCTGCATTACAACTTCTTTAGGTATTACGAGCCGAATTCGGGCAGGTTTGTGAATCAGGATCCGATTGGGTTGGAAGGAGGTGTGAATTTTTATCAGTTTGGTTTTAATGTAACTCTTTGGGTTGATACTTTAGGTCTAACAGGTACACCAATTCCAAATAAAATTTTAGGTGATTCTCGAGAAACCAAAGCTCTGAGAATTTTAAAAGATAAAATTAAAGGTACTAATGCTAAAATTGAAAGAGAAAGATATTTAAGAGATTGTAAGACAGGAAAATCTGTTAGAGATAAATTTGGTTCTAGACGAAGAGTTAATTTTGTCATAATTGAAAATAATTTTGGAAAATGTTATGAGGTAACTGGTCCAGAGACTGATAAAACTAAACAAATGGCAAAAGAGAAAGAAATTAGAAAAAAAGGAGGAATTTGTATTAAACCAAAAGGTTCAAAAGAATTAATTGAAGTATCAATGTCTCAAATTATGCGTATTATTTAGAAGGTTATATTATGAGTAATGAAATTTTTAATTTCAAAGAAGCTTTTGAGTACAATGCGATAGCTCCTAAGGAATTATCCGAGTACTTGGATAAAGATTTATATGTTGAAGCCGGAGATAGAATCACAAGAAAATATAAAGAAATTTATTATTTTTATGATAAACACAATCTTTCAAAAGTAAGGTTGTGTGATGATTTAGGGGAAATTATACATGACCCCGTGTATGAGAATGATTTAACTGAAAAAGGTATTATATTTTCTGAAATAGCTTATCATTGGATTGACAAAATAAAAGGGGCTAATAAAAATCCACCAGATATTAAATATTTGGAAAAAAAAAATTAAAAGAAATTGGATAAGTTAAAGATAAGCCCACATAACGAGCGTACCTGAACGGAACGTTTATTTCTTGAGTATAGTGGTGTAGCGCAGCCATGCACGGTTTTTTTTAAATTTCCATTAAAGACCGTCTGAAAAATACCCCGTTCCCTTTCAGCAAGCAGCAGCCCCCCCATGAAACCTCCAATCCTGACGTAGGGTGTGTGCGATACGCACGCACGCGGTTTCTATTTTTCAGACGACCTCAACCCTTTTTCGAGGTCGTCTGAAACATTTATTCTGTAACAATCTAAGTCCAAATCGCCTACGAATACGGCCAAGACGGTTTGCCGACCCGACGCACCAATGCCTTGGGCCATACCTTCGGCTACCATTACGACAAAGCCCGCCGCTTGGTCGGCCTCACCAATGAAAACGGTGCGCGCTACCGCTTTGCCTACGACGTCCTCGACCGTCTGATTGCCGAAAGCGGTTTCGACCATAAGCTCACCGGCTACCGTTACAACGCCGGCAACGAGCTGGTTGAGCAACGCGAATTCGGCGACGACGCCTCCCTCGCCGCCAAACTGATGGCGCAGCTGGTCGGACAGCCCGTCCCCAAAAAAGACGCCGCCCCGCTTTCAGACGACCTCGAAGCTCAAACCCCGCTGCGGCTTACCGAGTTCAAACGCGATATATTGGGACGCCTAATCCACACCCTCGCCCGCGACGTCGGCGACCGAGTTCAGGAGACCGTTTACGGCTACGACCCGAACGGCAACCTCGTCCGCGCCGCCAACCGCCACAGCATTACCTGCTTCGACTACAACGAAAACGGCCAACTCATCGCCCAGCACCAATGGA
>JVVZ01000464.1:0-12831 GCA_001062585.1 Neisseria meningitidis | reverse complement strand
GGGTAGGTCAACATGTTCCGTCTGTTCGGCGGTTTGGGCGGAAAGTTGCAGCGGGACGGCGGCAAGCAGGCAGGCGTAGCGGATCGGATGGTTCATCGCAGCTCCTTCAAGTGGGGATGAAGAGGTTTTTATGGGAAAGGGGTCGTCTGAAAACCCAACGGCGGTTTTCAGACGACCCCTTTCTTTTACAGCAACGGCAACCGTTTCCTGTCTGTCAGGAGCAGGTCGGATAGATTGCCGAATATGATTTGGTTATTGTTTTTTTAATTTTGCTACCGCAGACGGACTACATCTTCCACTTCAGGCTGAACACGGCGTTGCGCGGTTCGCCGTAGAAGCTGCCGCTGTTGGCGGCACGGCTGTATTGGTTTTCGTAGTAGCGTTTGTCGGTCAGGTTGTTGACCGCCAGTCCCAGTTGCAGGTTTTTGCTTGGGTGGTATTGGACGTTGGTATTCCAAACCGTATAGCCGCCTTGCTTGATGGAGCCGTAGGAATTGGCGGTTTTACTGCTGCTCTTTAAGCCCAGTCCGACCGTCCATTTGCCGTCATCCACCGGCAGGATGTAGCTGGTGTAGAGGCGGAACATATGCTTCGGCGTATGGCTGCTGAAGTTGTAGCCTTTTAGGCGCGATTCAACATTGTTACCGACGCTGTTGCGGTTGGTGCTGCGGTTGAAGGTGTAGCCTGCGTAAACCTGCCAACGGTCGGTCAGGCTGCCGGAAATTTCGGCGTCCAAACCGCGGCTGCTTTGATCCAGCGGTTCCCAATAAGGATGTGGCTTGGCATTGACGCGTTGGTTGTTGTTGTCTTTGTCGGTGCGGTAGAGGGCGACGGAAGTATTCAGACGGCCTTCGTTCCATTCGCCTTTCCAGCCGATTTCGTAGTTGCGCCCCATAATCGGCGGCAACAGGTTGTCGTTGTAGTCGCGGTTCATCGTTTGTTTGAAGATAGACGTGTAGGCGGCGTAAACGCTTTGCTTAGGTGAGATGTCGTAAGTGATGCCGGCATAGGGGATGAAGCGGTTGCGTTTGAGCGCGTAATACGTGCCTTCCGAGCTGTCTTTGAGGTTTCTGTCCCAATAGAGGTTGCGGTGCCAGTTGGTGTAGCGTCCGCCGACGATGACGTGCAGTTTGTCGGTAGGATTGATGCGCGCGCCCAAACCGAAGGCGTGGGTGCGGTAGCTGCCGTTGCCGCCGCGTGACTTGGCGGTATCGGCATCCCAATCGGGTTTGGCTTTTTCGCTGCCGTTGAACGCATCTGCGTTATAGGTGCTGCTGTCGTCGAACCAGCGGTTGCCCGTGTTCATCTTCTCTTTGGAATAGCTGTGCATGAAGAAGAGGTCGTGGCTTTGTCCGAAGGCGAAGATGCGGCCGGTCAGGTTGTTTTGGAAAGTAAACTGGCGGCTGTCCGTGTCGTAGCGGTCGAAGCTGTAAGTTTTGCCCAAACCGTCTGCGCCTATGCCGTTGTCTGTACCGCCCAGCGTGTAATATTCTTTTGAGTTGTCGCTTTTGCGCCAGTCCAGCTTGCTGCTCAGTTTCCAGTTGTCGTTGAAATAATGTTCAACCTCGGCAAAGAGGTTGTGTTTTTTCAGACGGGCTTCGTTCCAATCTGCACCGAGATAGCGGCTGCGTTTCCATTCTTTGCCGTCTGCGCGCATAGGCAGGCCGTCGGGGTCGGGCGTTTTGGTTTGGTTGAGATAGCTCGCGCCCCAAGTGAGCTTGCTGTTGTCGCCGATGTCTTTGTCCATCACGCCGTAAAGCAGGATGTCGCGGCCGCCGGATTGGTCTTGGAAGGTTTTGTTGCTGCCAACCGAGCCGACAAAGCGTCCGCGCAGGCCGTGTTCCGGACTTAAAGCGCCTGACGCGTCAAACGTGCCGCCCACTTTGCCCCATGTGTTGACCGTCAAATCGGCGGAAAGCTGGCGTTTGGAGGTTGGTTTCTTACGGACGGCGTTAATCGTGCCGCCCGGTTCGTTGTTTGCCTGCGTCAGCCCGGCCGCGCCGCGTACCACTTCGATGCGGTCGTACATCGCTATATCGGTTACGCTGGTCGGATCGCCGGAAGGGCCGCCCAAGCCGAATCCGCCGGGCGAACCGATTTGAGTGGCAATGCCGTCTTCCTCAAGTTGCTCGATAAAAAAGCCGCGCGACATGAAATGCGTGCGCCCGCCGCTTTTGAAGACGTTGACGCCCGTGGCGTTTTGCAAAGCACCTTCGAGGCTGGTCACGCCTTGGTCTTCAAGTTGTTTTTTGGTGATGACGCTGACGGATTGGGGAATTTCCCTCGGAGAAAGCACCAATCCCGTAGTCGAGCGCATCGCGGATACGGTGTAGCTGTTTTGATTCTCGGTACGCAGGCTGCGGTTTTTGCCGACCACATTGACCTGCTTTAATTCCACCTGCTGCACTTCTTCAGCGGCTTGAACGGCTTGCGGCAGCGTGGCAAGACAGAACGCCAAGGTGCTGAGTTTGAAAAGTTTCTCTTTGTTTGTATTGTTCATTTGGTTGATTCCAGATAAAGCTGTTGTCGTAAAATGTTTATTTTTATTTGATATTTATAACCATAAAAACTATAAATATTCAAAGTATTATGTTTTTCAGACGACCTGCGTCAGATAAAACGGACGGATTTTATCAAATCCCAGCAGATAAAAAAATGTTGCCGCCGGGCGGAGTACCCAATGGCAACTGCTTATCCAAGGTTGCAAAGATAGATATAAGGAACTAGCTGAAAATTAGTTATAAAGAACTATAAACTATCTGTAAAAAATGGCAACCGTTTTTTCAGACGACCTCACGTTTTTTCACATACTCTTGCCATAAGTCAAAATTCTGGCCAGCAATAAAATACCCCTTCTTCTGTTTGGCGGAAGAGGGGGTATCTGCGTATCAGTCAGTTTTAGCTTCATTTTCTTGCGAACCGTGAAAAGGCGGATTGCCGTGTGGCTAGGCAGGTCGTCTGAAAACCGGTCAACGTCTGTTTGGCATCATTATCTTTTGTGTATCCTCTATCCAGTGGATTCGTAAAGCTAAAGGTCGTCTGAAAACGGTTTTCAGACGACCTTTGGGTTATTTGCGGTTGGGGTTGATCCATTGCCATTGTTCGCGCAGGGTGTTTTCGAGGGCTTTTTGTTTTTCCTGCGGGCTGTTGAGGCCGTCGGTCAGGCGGTTGTAGTCGATGGTGATGGACGGGTTTTGCACCGTGCCTCTGATTTTGAGCGGAATGGGTTTGTTTTGCGGGTTCAGGGCATTGCGGATGAGCAGGTCTTCCGATAGCTCTTGGGTGCTGAGGTCGGTATAGCCGCTGCTGACAACGTGCAGGCTGTCGGAAAAGAGTTCGGTGTTGACATGGCGGCTGATGCCTTTGTCGATTTCGCTGTTGAGGACGAAATGGTGGAAAGGGGTTTTGGGCGGCGGGGTTTGTTGGGTGTTGTCTTTGCTGATGATGCCGTTTTTGAGGATGTTGTCCATGTCGATACCGTGCCATGCGCCTTCGGAGATGTTGAGGGTCAGCATCCCGTTGAGGTTTTTGAGCATTTGCTCGCGGTTGTTGCCTTTGGTGGTCAGGTCAATGACGGCGTTGCCGTTGCCGCTGAAGCTGTGGAAGCCGAACAGGTCTTGCAGCAAGGGTTGGATTTGTACGCTTTCTGCGTTTTGTTGGAGGTGGTAGGAGAGGGGTGTGGTGTTGGCTATGCTGATGCCGCCCTCGGTACGGCCTCCGTAGAGTCCGGCTTTGAAGTTGCTCAGGGTGATATGTTCGTTATTGGCGGTCAGCCGGGTTTCGACATTGTCCAATTGGAAGCCGGGCGTTTGGATATTGTTGACCTTGATGCTGGCTTCGATATCGGGGGTGTTGGCGTGATTGAGAAATTTCGGGTAGGGGTCGTCTGAACCGGCTTGAAAGTCTTCCAAGTAGGGAGTGAGGTTGAGTTTTTGCAGGGCGACGCCTGCTTCGAGTCTGGGTTTTTGCTCGGCTTGGGTTTGGTATTTTAAGCTCAAGGCAACGGGTTGGCGGTCGAATGTGCCTTTGAAGCTGCCTTGCCAGTTGCCGGAATCGGTCAGGCTGAAATTTCCGTCGAGCATGCTGATAAAGCGCGGTTGGGGCAGTCGGTTGACGGTGTCCTGCAGGGTGGTAATGCGCAGGCTGTCGGATTGCAATCCGGTTTTTTTCTGCCACAACATGGGGCCGCTGACGGTAAAGCTGGTTTGGCGCAGTTGGTTTTTGTATCTGCCGTTGAGATCGAAGCTGTCCAGAGTGATGACGCTCGGACGCAGATTGGTTTTGTCGAGTTTGAAGGAGCCGTCCCATTGGCTGTCGGGCGAGCCTGCGGTAAAGGCTCCGCTGACGGTATTGAGGCTGAGGTGGTTGTCTTTGAAGATGAGCAGGGGTGCTTGGGCGGTCAAGTGGAGGTTTTGTTGAACGCTGTCTGCGCGCAGGTTGATGTTGCTGACTTGCAGGGTGTGGTTTTGCGTTTGCCAGTCTAAGGCGCTGGTGATATTGATTTTTACCGTGTTTTGGTCGCGGCGGCTCTGCGCTTCAAAGCGGAGCTCGGGAATGCTCCAGTTTGCTGCGTTGGTTTGAAGCAGGCCGTTGCCGTTCCATTCGAGGGGGAACTGCGGGTTGCGGATGTTGCCGCCGATTTTGAAACGGCGGCCGTCGGAATCTTCCGAACGGAGGTTGAGGCTGAAGTCTTCGATGGTGTACGGTGTGTTGTCGAGTTTCAGACGCAGGGTGCTGTTTTCTACGACGAGGCGGTTGAGCGTGGCTGTGTTGCGGGGCTGCTGCCAAAGGTCTTGCAGGCTCCATTTGCCGTTTTCGGTGCGTTCGATTGAGACATCTGCGCCTTTAAGCACCCATTTTTCGATAATGGGTGTGTCGTTCCACAGGCTGCTCCAGCCGATTCCGATGTTGGTTTCTTTAATGTGGATGGCGGCTTGCGTGCTGTTGGGATAGGAGATGACGACGTTTTTGAGGGTAAGGGTAGGGCGGGGGAACCAACTGCGCCGGATTTCGGGACTGAAGCGGATGGTGCGTTGGGTTGATTGCAGGGCGGATTGGGTAAGGGTTTCGATGCGTTTGGGTGTGAAGAAGTTGTAAACCGATGCGTATAGTCCGGCTGCGGTGGCGATGACCGCTATGAGGCTGAAGATGAGGAGTTTCAGCCAGAATTTTCCGGAGTTTGGCAGAAGGTTCATGGGCTTTTATAAAAATTAAAGTATAAGAGTATAGCACATGCCTTTGGGATGGTTGGTGCGGCAGGACAGAGGGTTGTAAATGGGTATGAATGGTGGTTGCGGGTTTCAGACGACCTGATGGTTTGCTATGCCTTATAAATGTGGATGTGGGAGGTTTGCACTTGTCCCTTTGTGTTGAGGTATCGTTTGGATAAAACGTGGCTATATAATGCAGGTTCTATTGGTATGAGGAGGGTGTCGATGATTATCGTAATGCGCAAATGGTCGAGTGAGGAATCTGTTCGACGGGTGGTGGATACGATTCGCAGCCGTGGCTTGCGGGAACATATTTCGCGTGGCGAAGAAAGGACGATTATCGGCGCGTTGGGCGACGAGCGGGTCTTCCATTCCAATGAATTGGCGCGGCTGCCTGATGTGGAGCGCGTGTTCCGGGTTTTGAACGATTGGAAAATCATCAGCCGGGAGGGGCAGCCTGAAGACAGCAAGATTTCGATACGGGGCGTGTTGTTTGGCGGCGAGAAGGTTTTGGATATTGCGGCGGATATCAATAGGATTGAGGATGCGGATGCGGGATTTGTCGATCCGTTTTATCTATCGGCACGGCCTTATGCGGAAATGGACAACGGGAGCGAAAAGGCGAGAATCCAACTGATGCAGCAGGATATTCGGCGGCTTCATGAACAGGGAAAACCGATTTTGGTGCGTATCCGCGATGTGCGTCAGATTGATGAGGCTTTGAAGGCACAGGCAGACGTTTTGTATCTGGGCGGAGAGCTGATGGGGAATCGGGTCTTGTTGGATGAAGTGGGTCGTCTGAATACGCCGGTAGTGTTGTGTAAAGATAAACATCATCGGGTTGATGATTGGCTGGCGGCTGCCGAACACATCGCTTTGCGCGGCAATCACCATATTATCTTGGGCGAGGCGGGGACATTGAGTTTCGAGCCGGAACATGCTTATCGTTTGGATGTGGATGCGATTGTCAGGGTGCGGCAAACCTGTCATCTGCCGGTAATCGCGAACATCACGCGGTTGTGGCACAACGATATGCCGCAACATATCTTATATCGGTTGGCGCAGGCTGCCGGTGTCAATGGGATTGTCGGTTCTGGGGTGGATTGATATTTCAGTTTTTAATTGAATTTTGGCATAAAATGCTGTTGTGTAGATTGGGCGTATATCTGCCTTATTTTGTTATCGAATTTTCAAGGCGGTTTTTGGAGCCGGATAATGAGATGGTAGATATACCCTGTCTTACAGCGGGATTTTTATGGCGTTTGAGATATGGATATTGCTTAATCAGGCGTCAGGAATGGGTTATCAAAACCGTAGATAAAAAAAACCATTCATACCAAGGGAGAAGTATGAATGGCCAATACATTGCGGGAAAACGTCTTACTTGCTGCACCGCCCAAAAGGGATAAAAGAGCGGTGTGTGTCAGCGATTTGAATTCTAGCAGCATTAGTATTAAATGCTGTTAAGAAGTGAAATCTTTTGAATAAATTGCGCGAAAACTCCGATAGGCGTTAATTTATTGAGATAAGCGGTATTAAATTTGTTGTATTTTAAATTTCATATGTCATATTTTTGCAACAACCATTTTGGACGGTCGTCTGAAAAGCTATTTTCAGACGACCTTTTTGTATATGAGGCATACCAAGATGCGTAGCAATGGCATTTTAATCCCATCGGGCAAAATGCTACTATTGCCGCTATCCGTCGATTTGTCCGCTGTTGGTAGGAAGGAAGTGGGTGCAGAACCGCCATTCATGCACCGCTTGATCGTCAATATAGGCGTTCGGTTTGGGTAAAAATGCTTGGAAACATTCCGATATGCCCAATTCTTCTGCGCTGCGACGGGCGTAGTCGGCTCCTCCGCTGCTCCAGAGGTAAAGCATATGTCCGTTTCCATGCAGGCGGCGGACTTGGCGGATGACTTCGGGCATGGGGATGCGCGTGCTGCCTACGCTTCTGACAAGGGTGTCGTCCACATCAACGAAAATAACGGAAGGTCTGCTCATTAGATTAATTGTTTTGAAATGGGTGGATGGATATCAAAAAGGTCGTCTGAAAAACCTTTTCATAATTTCTATCGTTGTTTTGTTCAATTAATGCTTTTTTGTTAAAACGGGTTTATTGGTTCTCCCGTATCCATTTTTCCCAACGCTCGAACAGGGCGGGTTGCAGGGCGGCGATGACGGAGCGTTTGAAAACGTGTTCGCCGCTCCAGAAGTCGTCGCCTTCCAAAGTGGACAGGTTGCCGCCTGCTTCTTCGAAAATCAGCGCACCGGCGGCGTAGTCCCACAGTTTTTGCCCGCCGTGGACGTAAACGTCGTAGCGTCCGCTGGCGAGGTAGCACCAGTCGAGTGTGCTGCTGCCCATGCTGCGGATGGTGCCGAAGGGGGCGAGCGTGCTCATGCGGCTGGTGAGTTTGCCGGAACGCAGGTATTTGATTTCGACGCCTGCAATGGCTTCGCTGAGTTTTTTATCGACGGTGCGCAGGGGCAGTGGTGTGCCGTTGAGGTATGCGCCTTTGCCGCGTTCGGCGTAGAAGCATTCGCCGCTGACGGGGTTATAGATGATGCCGAGTTCGGCGCGGCCGTTTTTGACGAAGGCGACGGAAACGGCGAAATGGGGCAGTCCGTTGACGAAGTTGTTGGTGCCGTCTATGGGGTCGACGACCCACAGCCCGTCGGTATGCGCGTGCAGTTTCCAAAGGGTGGTTTGTTCCTGCACGCTCATTTCTTCGCCGAGCATGGGGCTGTCGATCAACAAGGGCAGGGCGGCGGCGAAGGCAGTTTGGGCGGCAAGGTCGGCTTCGCTGAGCATGGAGCCGTCTTCTTTGCGGTGCGACGGGGTATTCAGGAAGCGCGGCATGACTTCGGTTTGTGCGATGTGCCGGACGACTTTTTGCAATCGGTGTAACACTTTTTGTCCTTGTTTTTGCGGTTGGGGTGCGAAATCGTATAATCGCGTTATTATATCCGTTTTCACTTGAAGAACCATGTCCAGATTTTATCTGCCTGATGCTTTATATGCGGGGCAAGTCGTTGAACTGCCTGATAATGTTGTGCGTCATTTGAATGTTTTGCGCGTGCGCTGCGGGGAAGAGGTCGTTTTGTTTAACGGCAACGGCAGGGCGTATCCTGCGCGTTTGGATGTTTTGGAGAAACGCCGTGCCTGTGCGGAAGTGTTGCGCGAGGAGGAGACGGACAACGAGTCGCCGCTGAAAATCACGCTGGTGCAGTCGGTATCGAGCGGCGAACGTATGGATTTTACCTTGCAGAAAAGCGTGGAGCTGGGCGTGGTCGCGATTCAGCCGGTGGTCAGCGAACGCTGCGTCGTGCGCCTGAGCGGCGAGCGGGCGGATAAACGGGTGGCGCGTTGGCAGGAAATTGTGGTGTCTGCCTGCGAACAAAGCGGCAGGAATATCGTGCCGGAGGTGCGCACGCTGCTGCCTTACCGCGAGGCTTTGAAACAGATGTCGTCTGAAACGACCAAGCTGTTGATGAGTTTGAACCGCGCCCAAAGTTTGCGTACCGTCAAGCCGTTTTCAGACGACCTGATTTTTATGGTGGGGCCGGAAGGCGGCTGGACGGACGAGGAGGAGCGGTTGGCGTTTGAGGCGGGATTTCAGTCGGTAACGCTGGGCAAGCGAGTGTTGCGGACGGAAACCGCTTCGCTGGCGGCGATTGCGGCGATGCAGACGCTTTGGGGGGATTTTGTGTAACCGAGGTCGTCTGAAAACGGGATGGGAAGCGTAAATCCCTAGATGGTTTGAAAAGTAAGTTTTATTGAAATCATGGGTTTATATTTGTTTTTCAGGCCATTGCCTGCTTTACCTGTTTTACGTCTTCGCGGCGTTGGGCAATTCATCCGTTTTCGCTTACAATAGCCGACTATCCGAATCAACGCTCAAAGGCCTTCACATGCAATACGCTAAAATTTTAGGTACCGGCAGCTATCTTCCCGCCAACCGCGTCAGCAACGACGATTTGGCGAAAAAAGTCGATACGTCCGACGAGTGGATTACCGCCCGTACCGGCATCAAGTTCCGCCATATTGCAGACGAAGGCGAAAAAACCAGCGACCTCGCCGCCGAAGCATCGCGCCGTGCGCTCGTTTCTGCGGGTGTCGCTGCCGATGAAATCGATTTGATTATCGTGGCAACCGCTACCCCCGATATGCAGTTCCCGTCCACCGCGACCATCGTTCAACAAAAGCTCGGCATAGAAAACGGTTGCCCCGCATTTGACGTGCAGGCGGTCTGTGCGGGTTTTATGTACGCCCTGTCCACCGCCAACGCCTACATCAAAAGCGGCATGGCGAAAAAGGCTTTGGTCATCGGCGCGGAAACGTTCAGCCGCATCGTCGATTGGAACGACCGCACGACCTGCGTTTTGTTCGGTGACGGCGCAGGCGCAGTAGTATTAGGCGCGTCCGACGAAGCGGGCATCATCCACAGCAAACTCAAAGCCGACGGCAACTACCTCGACCTGCTCAACGTGCCCGGTCAAATCGCCAACGGACAAGTTTGCGGCTCGCCCTACATTACGATGGACGGACCGGGCGTGTTCAAATTCGCGGTCAAAATGCTCGCAAAAATCGCCGACGAAGTCATCAGCGAGGCAGGTTATACCCCCGATCAAATCGACTGGCTCGTGCCGCACCAAGCCAACAAACGCATCATCGACTCCACCGCCAAACACTTGGGTCTGGATATGGAAAAAGTCATCCTGACCGTACAGGAACACGGCAACACATCCGCCGCGTCCATCCCGCTCGCGTTGGATGCCGGTATCCAAAGCGGTCAAATCAAGCGCGGACAAAACCTGCTGCTCGAAGGCATAGGTGGCGGATTTGCGTGGGGTGCGGTGTTGGTGAAATACTGATTTTTTATCCGTTTGAAACTTAAGAGGTCGTCTGAAACTGCGTCGGAGCGGTTTCAGACGACCTTTTTGATAGGAAAGCCGGGATTCGTATGTTGAGGGCCGGGTTAGTTGTTTAAAGTGTAGAAGATTCAGGGCGGTAGTTGAAAAGTATGCTAGGCAGAGGGGGAAGGGCGCTGTCTCTGTCGAGCATTGAAAAGAGGTCGTCTGAAAATGTGTCGTTGCTTCAAACCGACACCGTTTCAGACGACCTTTTATTTATTATGGTTAAAATCCACATGGATTATGATAAATTGGTATAATTTCAAAACTGATTATCCAATACATTTTTTCCTTATTAATATAAAAATAAAATGAACCATAATAAACATTACGGGACAATCGTCCATTGGTTCGGGGAAATGAGCCGTGGCTCCATTATTTGCGACGAATCTTCGCAACGCATCTTTGCCAACCGCCAATCCCTCCACCCCGATTATCAAGAACCTGAAACCGGACACCGTGTCAGCTTTCAAATAGAAACGGAAAACAACCGCGCCGTCGCAAGGGATGTCGAGTGCGTCAATCCGGGTTATAAAAACAATGACAGCGCGGTCATTACGCTGACCGACTGGGATTGGTCGAAGAATGGTGGTTATGGAATGGACGTTTCAAATGAAGGGCAGCCGGTCTTTGTGTTGGGACAGTTTCTTGCCGACCAAACCCGTACGCCTAGGGCGGGTGACCGCCTTGAAGGCACGCTCCGCCGCCATCCCAACGGACAATGGCTGCTGGTCAATGCCGTTATCCGCAGTACGCCTGAGTCCGAACCCGAGCCTGAATCGATACACGCTGCGCCCGCCCAAAAAGCGCAAGGTCAAACCGTACACTTTTTCCGTCCGGAGCACGGTCCTAAAGTTGAAGTCAAAATCGAGCAGCCGTTGGTTGCCGAAACCCGCTATCCCGCTCCAAAATCCGCTCAAAAGAATCTGTTGCCGCCCAATCAGGTCATGAGCGGTACGATTACCACATGGGACGATGCCAAAGGCTACGGCTTTATCCGTTTCGGCGACGAATCCCAAAATATTTTCTTCCACATCAGCGCGTACCATTACAATACTTGCCGTCCGCAAACAGGGCAGCGCGTCAGTTTCTACTGCAACCGCCCGATAGAAGGCAACCGCCAACAAGCCGTCAAGGTTGTCCGGCTGGGCGACGAAGCATTCCTGTTTGACGAATTGCCACCCGACTACAACAGGCTCAATATCGATATGCAGGCACTCCTGATCAACAGCGTCATCGCCGTCGTTTTCCTGACCGTTGTCGCCGTACTTTCCAATAAACTGTTTTTCATTTACGTCCTTATCAGTATCGCCGCCTTCATCCTCTATCAACAGGACAAGCAGACGGCGATGGAGTCCGCGCGCAAAATCAGACGTAAAAACGAATACCAAAACCGTATCCCAGAAAACAAACTGCACGCATTCAGCCTGCTGGGCGGCTGGCCCGGCGCATTGGTTGCGCGCGCCGCGTTCCGCCACAAAACCAAGAAAGTTCCTTTTGTTCAGATTTTCTGGCTGACAGTGGCAATAAATGTTGCCATTACCTATGCCCTGCTGATACATTACGCCGATAATCCTCTGACGAATTTTCTGAAAAACTAAACTGAAACAAAGGAATATCATGTCTTTTGCATTTTTCTTCCCCGGTCAGGGTTCGCAAAGCCTCAATATGATGGACGGCTTCGCAGGACAATCGGTCGTAAAAAACACCTTCGACGAAGCTTCCGCTGTATTGGGTCAAGATTTGTGGGCGATGATTAACGGTACGGACGCCGACCTCATCGGACAGACCGTAAATACGCAGCCTATTATGCTGGCTGCCGGCGTTGCCGTTTACCGTGCCTATCTTGAAGCGGGCGGCAAAACGCCTGCCGGCGTTGCCGGCCACAGCCTCGGCGAATACACCGCACTTGTTGCTGCCGGTGCATTGGATTTTGCGGATGCAGTCAAACTCGTCCGACTGCGCGCCGAACTGATGCAGTCTGCCGTACCGCAAGGCGTAGGTGCGATGGCGGCGATCCTCGGCTTGGAAGACGAACAGGTTAAAGCCATTTGTGCAGAAGCCGCGCAAGGCGAAGTGGTCGAAGCCGTCAACTTCAATTCGCCCGGACAAGTTGTGATCGCGGGTAATGCCGCCGCCGTCGAGCGCGCCATGAATGCAGCCAAAGAAGCGGGAGCCAAACGCGCGCTGCCGCTGCCTGTATCCGTTCCTTCGCATTGCAGCCTGATGAAGCCTGCTGCGGAAAAACTTGCCGAAGCGCTCAAAACTGTTGAAATCAAACAACCGAAAATCCGCGTCATCCATAATGCCGATGTTGCCGCTTACGACGATGCAGAGAAAATCAAAGACGCGCTTGTCCGCCAACTTTACAGCCCTGTGCGCTGGACGGAAACCGTCAATGCGCTGGTTGCTGAAGGCATTGCCGAATCCGCCGAATGCGGACCGGGCAAAGTGTTGGCAGGTTTGGCAAAACGTATCAACAAAGAAGCCGTGTGCAGCGCTTTGACCAATTCCGAACAAGTTGCTGCCTTTATCGAAGCGCATTAAGTTTGCCGCTTGTTATGTTTCAGACGACCTTTCTTAATGAAAGGTCGTTTTTTAATGTCTGTCGGTTGTGTTCGGATAGGGGAGGGAATAGCAACAGGGGGATGTTTTATAGTGGATTAACTTTAAACCAGTACGGCGTTGCCTCGCCTTGCCGTAC
>JVVZ01000463.1:0-277 GCA_001062585.1 Neisseria meningitidis | reverse complement strand
ATCAAAATGGGGATTGAAGCTTTCGCACTTCAAAACCATACGGCGAAGTTGCCTGCGGCAAGCCCGAACTGTTTCTGAATCAATCCCTTATAAAATGACGTCGGTATCTTATCGTCCTTATGGCGGGCGTTCAAACAATATCTGAATATTTCCTAGTTTACTATTTCTTGATGTATTTAATTCGCAACAGACACACCTGCGCCCGATTGATGCGGTGGACACGCGAAGCCTGCCTGCGGGTACGGCTTTTATAGTGGATTAAATTTAAATCAGGACA
>JVVZ01000462.1:0-485 GCA_001062585.1 Neisseria meningitidis | reverse complement strand
ACTGTCTGCGGCTTCGTCGCCTTGTCCTGATTTAAAGTTAATCCACTATATTGTTCGGTCAAGGGGTCCTTGGATTTGGATTTCAAGTGCAACACTAGGGTACCAGTGGTTGGAACAGATTTAAGAATAAAACACTTGGCGTTTCGTAGCCAAGTGTTTTTCTTGGCCGGTGGTTCAACTCATCTTGAACCCTGCGTATCTCCCGATTGCTGATATTTCGAAAATCGGTCTGTTTGGGGAAATATTGTCGGATGAGTCCGTTGGTGTTTTCATTCAGCCCTTTCTCCCACGAATGGTAAGGGTGGCAAAAATAGGTTTCCGCCTTTAATGCTTTGGGTATTTTGGTGTGTTGGTAGAACTCTTTGCCGTTATCCATGATGATGGTGTGGACTCTGGCTTTATGTACCTTTATAGTGGATTAAATTTAAATTAGGACAAGGCGACGAAGCCGCAGACAGTACAGATAGTACGGAACCGATTCACTT
>JVVZ01000049.1:0-10734 GCA_001062585.1 Neisseria meningitidis | reverse complement strand
CTGTCTGCGGCTTCGTCGCCTTGTCCTGATTTAAATTTAATCCACTATAAATTTCAAAAGGTCGTCTGAAATCCCGATTCCAGTTTTCAGACGACCTTTTGCTATAATACCCGCCAGTTTGAAAACGGAAGAAACCCATGTCCCGAATCGCCGCCCTGCCCGACCACCTCGTCAACCAAATCGCCGCCGGCGAAGTGGTCGAACGCCCCGCCAACGCCCTCAAAGAAATTGTCGAAAACAGCATAGACGCAGGCGCGACGGCGATTGAAGTCGAGCTGGCAGGCGGCGGCATCCGCCTCATCCGCGTCAGCGACAACGGCGGCGGCATCCACCCCGACGACATCGAACTCGCGCTCCACCGCCACGCCACCAGCAAAATCAAAACCTTAAACGATTTGGAACACGTCGCCAGCATGGGCTTTCGCGGCGAAGGCTTGGCAAGCATCGCCTCCGTCAGCCGCCTGACCCTGACCAGCCGCCAAGACGGCAGCGCGCACGCGACCCAAGTCAAAGCCGAAGACGGCAAACTCAGCAGCCCCACTGCCGCCGCCCACCCCGTCGGCACCACCATCGAAGCCGCCGAACTCTTCTTCAACACCCCCGCGCGGCGCAAGTTCCTCAAATCCGAAAACACCGAATACGCCCACTGCGCCACCATGCTCGAACGCCTCGCGCTGGCGCATCCGCACATCGCCTTCTCGCTCAAACGCGATGGCAAACAAGTGTTCAAACTCCCCGCCCAAAGCCTGCACGAACGCATAGCCGCCATCGTCGGCGAAGACTTTCAGGCGGCATCCTTAGAAATCGACAGCGGCAACGGTGCGCTGCGGCTCTACGGCGCCATCGCCAAACCCACCTTCGCCAAAGGCAAAACCGACAAACAATACTGCTTCGTCAACCACCGCTTCGTGCGCGACAAAGTCATGCTCCACGCCGTCAAACAGGCATACCGCGACGTATTGCACAACGCCCTCACCCCCGCCTTCGTCCTCTTCCTCGACCTGCCGCCCGAAGCCGTGGACGTCAACGTCCACCCCACCAAAACCGAAATCCGCTTCCGCGACAGCCAGCAGGTACACCAACTCGTGTTCCACACCCTCAACAAAGCCCTCGCCGACACCCGCGCCGACTTAACCGAAAGCGTCGGCAACGCAGGCGAAGTGTTGCACGAAATCACAGGCATCCGTCCCGCGGCAACGTCGTCTGAAAACGAGCATAACGGGTTTCACCCAAACCCGACCGCGTCGTCTGAAAACATTTTCGCCGCCGCGCCCAGCGCACACGCTTCCGAACCGCGCAACGCCTTCGGTTCAGGCAAAACCGCCCCCATGCCCTATCAGGCAGCACGCGCGCCACAGCAACGCAGCCTATCCCTGCGCGAAAGCCGCGCCGCCCTCAACACCTACGCCGAACTCTTCAAAAACACCACAACCGATGAGGCCGACATCGAGCTGGCACAATTCGAACAAGCCCGCTTCGGCAACACGTCCCCCACGTCGTCTGAAAACCCCGCACGCAGCTTTTCAGACGACCCCAAACCCGAACTGCCGCCGCTCGGCTTCGCCATCGCCCAATTATTGGGCATCTACATCCTCGCCCAAGCCGAAGACAGCCTGCTGCTCATCGACATGCACGCCGCCGCCGAGCGCGTCAACTACGAAAAAATGAAACGGCAGCGGCAGGAAAACGGCAACCTGCAAAGCCAACGCCTGCTCATCCCCGTTACCTTCGCCGCGTCCCACGAAGAATGCGCCGCCCTCGCCGACCACGCCGACGCACTGGCAGGCTTCGGGCTGGAACTGTCCGACATGGGCGGCAACACCCTCGCCGTCCGCGCCGTCCCCGCCATGCTCGGCAAAGCCGACGTCGTCTCGCTCGCCAAAGACGTCTTGGGCGAACTCGCCCAAGTCGGCAGCAGCCAAACCATCGAAGAACACGAAAACCACATCCTCGCCACCATGTCCTGCCACGGCTCCGTCCGCGCCGGCCGCCAGCTCACCCTGCCCGAAATGAACGCCCTCCTGCGCGACATGGAAAACACCCCGCGCAGCAACCAATGCAACCACGGCCGCCCGACCTGGGTGAAACTGACGCTGAAAGAACTGGATGCACTGTTTTTGCGCGGACAATAAAGTTGGTGAAAAGCAAAGGTCGTCTGAAAACGGATTTAGGTTTTCAGACGACCTTTTAAGTAAATTAAGTTGTCAAGGTCAATGTTTAAGATGGAGTTGGTTTTATTAGTTCTTTCTCCGACTAATGTTGAACCCAAGATTTATGATTTTAGTAAAAACGGTATCTAGGAAAAATCATTGTTAGTAGCAGCAGAGTGAAATTTATTTGTTTTAAACTAACAGGAATTAATCATGGAAATTGGTCATTTTGTAACGATTTTAACGTCTCTTATAGCTGTATCTTTAACGCTTCAGAATTTTTTCAAACAAAAATGGTGGGAAAGAAAAGAAAAAATCTATTCGGAATCAATTGAAAAATTACAAGAAATACAAATCATCCTATTCCGCTGCAAAATGGATTTAATTAATATAGATAAATTCCATTTTGATCATGAAGATATCAGATATGAAAACCATGTGATGCTACACAATAGAATCATGGAATTATTACTATTATGTGATGAGTTCAAACTTTATGTGTGCAAATTGTTCCCATATTTTTTCAGACCATCACTAGAAAAAATAACTGACATCTCTAACAACCTGAGTAACTATTTACTATATCTTCATGATTATCTTGGAAGTGATGAACCTATTGATTTTGATAATATAGATTCACGAAATGAGATACTTTCATCTTTGAACAAAGCTAACAGTTATTTAAGTTCAGAGATGCAACAATTTGCGTTTTACATGAAATTGGATTTAAAGATAAACATAAAATATTTTATTTATGGATATCTGCTACAAATAAAATCCCTTTGGAGCAAACCGTAGCGTGGGCTCTGCCCACGAAAACCACCACCAAACCTATCTTTAAAAAACTCAAAGAAACCCTTATCCATCGTCATTCCCGCGTAAGCGGGAATGACGATGGTAGGTTAGCAAGCCTAGGTTAGAAAAAACAAAATAAAATTATGATTTTATGAAATTTTAAACCTAACCTACGATTACCATATCAATTTTTAATAAACATTTTAAAAAATATGATATCAATCATTATCACAATAATAAACGCTTATTGGTAAGCTAACTTTGTATTTTGCCAACTCTGCTAATAATTCACTATTGAAAATTTCAAAATTGCATTGATCTGAATAGTAAGCCTCAATAAAAATTCTAAGATCATCAGCATTATTTAATCTTAATAATTGATGATTTTTTCTAAAAAAATCTACGAATTCCTGTTCATATTCACTATCCCAATATTCTTTTGAAAATTCATTTTTGTGATTTACTACCAGACATCCATAATCATTTATTTCCCCAAATTCATCTTTTCCTCCAGCATCAAAATAGTCAGTAACTTCAAGAGAAGTCTCAAGGTTATTAACCATTTTACTAGGCTTGAAATTATCACCAAAAATCATAATCGTAAATCTTAAATACATAAAAATACTCTCTTTATTTCAGAAATTTATCATCTATACGAAACATCTTTCCACTCAAATTTCCCTTGCCATCAATATTTCCACTTTTAGGAATTCTATAAAAATCAAAATTTTTCGCGCCTGATAATTCTTAATGTATCCTGTCCAAACTGCTGTATTGAGAGCAAGCGTAGCCTAGATAAAGATCCAACAAAACTTTTGAACTTTCTGCCATGTTCAATTTTCAACCAGCCCATCACCAAATCAAAAAATTTCAGACGACCTTTTCTTCTGAATTCAATCAACAGTAAAATGCTCTCGTTGGGTTAAAACCCGACCTACTGCTGCTTATTAAATAAATTCCAGCACTCGGGAGCATCATTTTCAAAGAAAATAAAATTATTTAATTCTTCATTATTTATATTTTTGAAAAATACTCCGGTATAAAAAATTTCTAGTATTTCTTTATAGGTAATACTATTACTAGGCATCAAAAAAACTAACCCACTATAAAAATTTAGAATATTTTCCAATTTTATTTCATCATAATTTTCAATACAATATAACATGCTTATTCGTATTTTCTCTTGATTTTCTATGGAAAAATTAAGCATCTCCGGCTTTAATAATTCATTAATAATAACCTTCTGCCCTTTTTCTGTAGATATGTCTAAACCGATATATTTGGATATATCTACATGTGCGCTTTCAAGGATTTCACCATCGATAATACTTAATAAATTAAGCACGTAAAATGTATTGATTTCTTTCTTCATTGTTACATCCTAGGAGTTAATTTACTTTAGCGTGGGCTTTGCCCACGAAAAAACTACCGCCCAATCCATCTTTTAAAAACTCAAATAAAAACGTCGTCTGAAAACCCAAAATCCGGTTTTTCAGACGACCTTTCCCTTCTCTACACCACCTACTTCCTCTTCTTCAACAGCCTCAACGCGTTGCCCACTACAAACAGCGAGCTGAGGCTCATGCCTAATGCGGCGATCCAGGGTTTGACGTAGCCTAAGACGGCGAGTGGGACGGCGATGATGTTGTATGCGCTTGCCCAGGCGAGGTTTTGGCGGATGATTTCGCGTGTGCGGCGGGCTTGGGCGATGGTGGCGGGCAGGATGTTCAAATCGTCGTTGAGCAAGACCAGATCGGCGCCGTCGCGTGCGACATCTGCGCCTGCTGCGACGGCGGCGGATACGTCGGCTTGGGCGAGGACGGGGGCGTCGTTGATGCCGTCACCGACCATCAAGACTTTTCTGCCCTGTTTCTGCAAGTCTTCCACATAGGTGAGCTTGTCTTCGGGCGAGGCTTCGGCGCGGTAGGTGTCCAAACCGAGTGTCTGCGCGACTTGTGAAACGGCATTGGTGCGGTCGCCGCTGAGCAGGTGGGTGCGGATGCCTTGTTGTTTGAGGATGTCGAGCATGGCGGCGGCGCTGTCTTTGATTTGGTCTTCGAGCAAGAAGACGGCTTGTAAACCGCTTTGGTTGCCAAGGAACACCATGCTGCCTGCGTGTTCGATGTTGGCAGCTTGGTCAGGCAACACGCCGGCTATTCCGGCGACGAAATCGGCGCGTCCCAATGCCCAAACTTGGGTTTCGTCTTTATAAGTCATTTGCGCGCTGACGCCTTGTCCGATGCGGTTGACGCGTTGGGAAACTGTGTATTCGGGCGCGGGGGCGGGGTCGTCTGAAAGCGTGTGGTTCAAGATGGCGCGGGCGATGGGGTGTTCAGATTGTTGCTCCAGGGCTTGTGCGGCGGCGAGTGCTTCTTCTGTTTTCAGACGACCTAAGGGGATGATTCGGCTGACGGATAGTTGTCCTTTGGTCAGCGTGCCGGTTTTGTCGAACACGACATCGTCGATTTGGGCGAGCGTTTCGAGGCTTTGTTTGCCGCTGATTAACACGCCGTCGTCGGCAAGCGCGCCTGTGGAGGCGGCAAGCGCGGTCGGCGTGGCAAGTGAAAGTGCGCACGGGCAAGTAATGACCAGCAGCGCGACGGTAATCCACAAGGCGGTTTGCGCGTCGGCATACCATGCCCAACCAATGAAAACGGGCACGGCAAGCAGCAGCTCGCCAAACACGAAGCTGGAAGCGTATTTCTCGGCAAGCTCGGCGGCGCGCGGTTTTTGGGCGAGCGCGCGGTCGAGCAGTTTGACGATGTGCGACAGGCGCGTGTTGTTGCCGGTGCGGTCGGTTCGGATAACAAGCGGGCTACCCGTATTGAGCGTGCCTGCGGTAACGTTTTCAGACGACCTTTTAACCACGGGCAGGCTCTCGCCCGTCAACATGGCTTCGTCCACTTCGCTCTCGCCGGACAACACCGTGCCGTCCACAGGAATGACTTCGCCGGGTTTGACGACGATGACGTCGCCCGCCTGAAGCTGTACAACCGCCGCTTCTTCGATTTCCTCGCTGTCGGGATAAGACGGAAGGCGGTGGCAGAACGCGGGAACGAGTTTCACCAGCCGTTCCGCCGCATCCCCTGCCCTGCGCCTTGCGATTTGTTCCATAAACCGACCGCCCAGCAGGAAAAACAGCAGCATGGCGATGGACTCGAAATACATCCCCTGCCCCGCATTGACGGCAAGGCTGTAAATGCCCGCGACAAAAGTCATCACGACGGCAATCGCAATCGGCGTATCCATGCCGACACGGCGGTTTTTCCAATCGCGCCACGCGCCGCGGTAAAACGGCAACGCGCTGTAAAACACGACGGGCAGCACCATCAAAAAGCCGCCCCAGTGCAGAATTTCCAAAAACAGCGGCTCGATGTCGCCACCGTAAAGATAAGTCGGCACAGCAAACATCATCGTCTGCATCATGCCCAAACCCGCGACCGCCAGCCTGACGATAAACTGTTTGCGCTCTTTTTGCGCCTGCGCCTCGACTTTTTGCGCATCGTAAGGCGCGGCGGTATAACCCGTTTTGCGGATTTTCAAAAGAATGTCCGACAGCGCGATTTTGCCCTCGTCCCACACCACGCGGCAGCGGTGCGTACTGTAATTCAAATCCACGCGCACCACGCCCGCCGTCCGCAAAAGCTGCTGCTCAATCAGCCATACGCACGCCGCGCATGTAATACCGCCCAGCATCAACACTGCCTCGCGCTTATTTCCTTCCCCGACTTCGACAAAATCCGCCTGCACTTCGGGCAAATCGTACAATTTCAGTTGCGACAACACTTCCGGCGGCGGCAATTCGGATTTTTCCGCGTCGGCGGTACGCTGTTTGTAATAATTGCCCAAACCTGCATCAATAATGCTCTGCGCCACCGCCTGACAACCCGCGCAGCAGGTTTCATGGTCTTCATTTTCGTAGCGGACGGTCAGATGGAGGTGTTCGGGGACTTCCAAACCGCAATGGAAACAGGTTCTTTCCGTTTGATTCATAATATGTGCCTGATGGTGTGCCGGCAGGTGGTTTGCCGCTTGAAACTTGGATTTGAAATGTTTAAAAATGTAAACTTTATTAAAGTGTCACTTTTTAGCAGGTTTTTAAAAAAATTTTACAAAATGTTCATTTTAAAACAATTTGCATATCTTTGTATTATTTATTTATATTTTTCAATTATATATCCGCTTATCAATAGACGAACGGTTACTTCCCAATACCGCATATCGTGCGAATTTACCGATTATTTTAATGTAAAAACGGAACTTTTTTAAAAAACGCACTACATTTTTGTTGACCGACTCGATTTGAAGCTGCATACTATGCGCATATTCCGTACAAACAGTGCGGTAAAAAATACAAAACATTACGCTTTTACACAAAACTTTCCACTAACTTCTTACTCGGGAAAACATCATGATTGACCGCCTGCTACCTATTTTTGCCGTTATCGGCATCCTGTCCAGCGTCGCCTACCTGAGCTTGGCGGCATGGATGATTTACGAAAACGTTTTGAAAAAACGCTGCCTCCTCCCCCTCTAAGCGGGAAACCTTTTAAACGGCCGTTTGGAAATAAAGATAAACCCTCCCTGATTTATCTTTGTTTTCCAAACGGCCTTTATTTTTTCAGACGACCTTTTTAAACACGCGGCGGCAAACAATGCAAACAATGGATGGAAATCAAAATCCGTCCCGCCGCCCTTCCCATTGAGAAACAACGGCAGTCAAAATACTTTGTTTTTATTCGACTTCGCAGTTTTCAGATGACCCCTTGCCACCGTTTTCCAACGCCCGTTCAATCATCGCCTCACGCAAAGCATCCAAGCCCAGACTTTTCGCAACCGAAATATTCACGCCGACGGCGCGTCCCGAATTGTCCCGCAACACGCCCGCCTCGCGCACGCCTTCCGGCAGCAGGTCGATTTTGTTGTACACGACAAGCTGCGGCACTTCATACGCGCCGATTTCCTCCAAAACCACATTCACATCGTCCATCTGCCGCTCGAAATCGGGATTGGACGCATCAACGACGTGCAGCAGCACATTCGCCAAAGCCGTTTCCTCCAACGTCGCTGAAAACGCTGACACCAGCTTGTGCGGCAAATCGCGGACGAAACCGACCGTATCCGTCAGAATCACACCCGCCTCGTGCGACAGGAACAAACGCCGAGCCGTCGTATCCAGCGTGGCAAAAAGCTGGTCTTTCGCCAACACGTCCGCCTTGGTCAGACGGTTGAACAGGCTGGATTTGCCCGCGTTGGTGTAGCCGACGATGGCAAAAGTTTTCAGACGACCCTCCATCCGCGATTTGCGGCGCGTGGCACGTTGTTTTTTCACTTGCGCCAACTGTTTTTTCAACGCCGTGATTTTCTGCCCGATTAAGCGGCGGTCGGTTTCCAACTGCGTCTCGCCCGGCCCTTTCAAACCGATACCGCCCTTCTGACTCTGCAAATGCCCGTAGCCGCGCACCAGCCGCCCGCTCAAATGGTTCAACTGCGCCAGCTCCACCTGCAATTTACCCTCTTGCGATTGGGCGCGTTTGGCAAAAATCGCCAAAATCAGACCCACGCGGTCGAGGACGCGGCATTGCAGGATTTTCTCCAAATTGCGCTCCTGCGTCGGCGTCAATTCATGGTTGAACACCGCCAAGCCGATGTCGTGCAGCTTCACCGCCGCCGCCAGCTCCTCCGCCTTGCCCGTGCCGACGAAATAAGCCGTATGCGCCTTGTCGCGCTTGGCAGTTTCCCGCAACACTAGCTCGCCGCCCGCCGCCGCGACCAATTCCGCCGCCTCGTCCAAGGTCGTCTGAAAAGTCCGCTCGCGCACTTCGTTCGCGCCCGAATAATCCGCGCTCAACATCACCCCGACCAGCATCACGCGTTCGGGTTGCTCCAAAGATTTGTCGACGGGGAAAATGTTGCGTTTGGACAAGGAAAATCCTTTCTTTTTTGAAAAAACGGAAAGCGGCATCCATCCGTTTGATGGCTCGGCCGCTCTCTGCCCTATCTCTGTTTGGCGTGCCGCACGCTCCGTTGGAGGCGTTTTTGATGCGATTGCGTGCTGCGTCAACATCTTACACCATCCGACCGTGAAAGCATAATCAAGAAAGGTCGTCTGAAAACCGGATTGGGGTTTTCAGACGACCTTTTGTTTGTTTAAACGGTTTGAACAACGCTTCAGGCGGCTTGTTCGTGCAGCGTGTGGAGGCAGCTTTGCGCGGGGTTTTCTTGAAACCATTTCAATTCGTCGCGCAGGGAAACGACTTCGCCGATAACGATCAGCGCGGGGCGCGGGGCGTTTTCTGCCAGCTCGGGCAGGTTTTTCAGACGACCTGTCACGACGCTTTGATGCGGGAGCGTGCCGTTGGAGACGATGGCGACGGGTGTGTCGCCGCTGCGTCCGTGCGCCATCAGCTTTTCGGCGGTTTCGGCGGCTTTGAGCGTGCCCATATAGACGACCAGTGTTTGGTTGCTCAGGGCGAGCGTGCGCCAGTCGGGTTGGTGGCCGTCGTGTTTGCTGTGTCCGGTAACGAAGAGCGCGCTTTGGGCGCAGTCGCGGTGTGTCAGGGGGATGCCTGCGTAGGCTGTCGCGCCCAGTGCGGCGGTGATGCCGGGGATGATGCGGTAGGGGATGTTTGCCTGCCGCAAGACTTGGGCTTCTTCGCCGCCGCGCCCGAAAACGAAGGGGTCGCCGCCTTTGAGCCGGACGACGCGCAAACCTTGGCGGGCGTATTCGACCAGGAGGCGGTTGGTTTCTTCTTGTTGGACGTGGTGCGAGCCTGCGCGTTTGCCGACGCTGATTTTGTCCGCGTCTTTGCGCACCATGCTTAAGACGTCGTCTGAAACCAAGGCATCGTGGAACACGACATCCGCCGCCTGTATCGCCTGCAAAGCGTGTAAGGTGAGCAGCCCTGCGTCGCCGGGACCCGCGCCGACAAGGACGACTTCGCCTTTTGCCGCGCCGAAGCCGTCAAGCTGCGCGGCAAGCTCTGCTTCGGCGGCATCGAGGTTGCCTTGTGCGGCGAGCGCGTTAAAGCGGCTGTCGAACAGGTTTTCCCAAAAACGGCGGCGGTTTGCCGTGCCTTTGATTTTGGCTTTGACCGCGTTGCGCCATTTGCCTGCGAGCGCCGCCATTTGACCGGTGTGCAGCGGGATGAGCGTTTCGATGATTTGCCGCCACTTGCGCGCCAAAACGGGGGCGGTCGCGCCGCTGGAGACGGCGATTTTGAGCGGGCTGCGGTCGATGACGGCGGGGACGGTGAAGGAACACAAATCCGCGGTATCGACAGTGTTGCACAGTTTCGCCCGCTGCTCCGCCGCTTGGAAAATGCGGCGGTTGAAGGCGTAATCGTCGGTGGCGGCGACGGCGAAAAACACGTCGTCCAAATCGTCCTCGTGAAATTCGCTGCCCAGCCATTCGATTTTGCCTTCGTCCGCCCATTTTTGGAAAACGGGATTGAGTTCGCGGGCGACAACCCTGACCGCAGCCCCTGCCTGCAACAGGCTTTCGGCTTTGCGTTCCGCCACTTTGCCCGCACCCGCCAGCAGGACGGGGCGGCCATTCAAATCGGCAAACAGGGGATAATGGTTCATGGCGTGTTCTCTTATTAAGCTATCGTGCCGCCCATCTTAAAATCCCGCAGGCTTCGGCGGAAAGAATGGTTTTTGCTTATCTTATCGAATTTGGTTATATGGTGGATTAAATTTAAATCAGGACAAGGCGACGAAGCCGCAGACAGTGCAGATAGTACGGCAAGGCGAGGCAACGCCGTACTGGTTTAAAGTTAATCCACTA
>JVVZ01000461.1:0-6232 GCA_001062585.1 Neisseria meningitidis | reverse complement strand
AACCAAACTCAATCAACAGCAAAGGTCGTCTGAAATCCCTTTCAGACGACCTTTATTAATCCAAATACACTATTACCCGAATAACTCTCATCTTAACGCTGCAGCAAGATTTCCAATACAAACTTGCTTCCTACATAAGCGAACATTAGGCTGACAAATCCGATGATTGTCCAAACGGCTGCTTTTTTACCCCGCCATGCCGTCATACTGTGCTTAAGCAGCAACGCACCGTAAATTATCCATGAGAGAATGCCGAATACGGTTTTATGGGTAAATGTAACGGGTTTACCGAATACAGCCTCTGCAAAAAATGTCCCGCTGACAACCGAATAGGTTAATAAGATAAAACCTACCCACATCCCCTGGAACATGAGCTTTTCCAAACTCAGTAAAGACGGCAGAAAACCGGACAAACTGGAAACACGTCGTCTATGCAGGTTACGGTTGAGCAGCAAAATCAAAACGGCAAACAAGGTCACAATGCCGAATAAACCGTATGCCAACAGCGATGTACCAATGTGCGACATAAACGGCAAATCATTGATTTGATAACCGACATATTTTCCTGGAAACAGCGCGCCCAATAATAAGGTAAACGCTGCGCACGGATACAAAAGCAGCTGCAATCCGCGCAGACGATAGAAAAAACTACCAACGAAATACACCAGCAGCATCAACCATACAATCAAACTGATGGAATACCCAAAGCCCATAATCAAAATCTTGTCTTGAATGACAGGCATGAGCAATACGGCACCGTGCATGGTCAGTGCAGCACCCAAAACAGCCAACTCGGCTTTTAGAGGATAATCTTTAATCTCTCGGGTCTTGTGGTTGAACCAAACGAATATACCCAATCCGGCATACACCAGTATCAGGCAAATCAGGATAGTCGGCATAACAAACTTTCTTGGCGCGCATACATAACCGCACGCGATAGTGTAAAATAATCTCAATTTTATTTTAGCAAAGAATGCCCCGAACAGGGCAGCTATTATCATTACCAAGGACAAGCATGTTAGACAACTTAACCAACCGCTTTAGTAAAGTTTTCAAAAATATCCGCGGTCAAGCAAAACTGACAGAAGACAACATTAAAGAGGCGCTGCGGGAAGTCCGCCTTGCCCTGCTCGAAGCGGACGTAGCCCTGCCCGTCGTAAAAGAATTTGTCAACAACGTCAAAGAAAAAGCCCTCGGACAGGAAGTTGCTGGCAGCCTGACTCCCGACCAAGCCTTTATCGGTGTCGTCAACCAAGCCCTGATCGAATTGATGGGCAAGGAAAATTCCTCTTTGGACTTGGCGGCTGTACCGCCTGCTGTCGTTTTAATGGCAGGTCTGCAAGGTGCGGGTAAAACCACCACCGTCGGCAAACTCGCCCGCCTGCTGAAAAACGAACAGAAGAAAAAAGTCTTGGTCGTTTCAGCCGACGTGTACCGCCCTGCCGCTATTGAACAGTTGCGCCTTTTGGCTGAGCAAGTCGGCATTGACTTCTTCCCTTCCGACTCCAATCAGAAACCTGTCGAAATTGCTACTTCTGCCATTGATTATGCAAAAAAACACTTTTACGACGTCTTGATGGTCGATACCGCCGGACGCTTGGCGATTGACGAAGAGATGATGAATGAAATCAAAGCGCTGCACGCAGCCGTCAATCCTGTAGAAACCTTATTCGTCGTTGATGCCATGTTGGGTCAAGACGCTGTAAACACCGCACAAGCATTTAACGAAGCCTTGCCGCTGACCGGCGTCATCCTGACCAAAATGGACGGCGATTCACGCGGTGGTGCGGCATTGTCTGTACGCCACGTTACCGGAAAACCCATCAAATTTATCGGTATCGGTGAAAAAATCACAGGACTCGAACCCTTCTACCCGGACCGCATCGCCAGCCGTATCCTCGGCATGGGCGACGTGTTGAGCCTGATTGAAGATGTACAAAAAGGCATAGACGAAGAAGCCGCCGCCAAAATGGCGAAAAAGCTGCAAAAAGGCAAAGGCTTCGACCTCAATGACTTTAAAGAACAAATCCAGCAAATGCGTAATATGGGCGGACTGGAAAGCCTGATGTCAAAAATGCCGGGCGAACTGGGTCAGATTTCCAAACAAATTCCCGAAGGCACGGCAGAAAAAGCCATGGGTAAAGTCGAAGCCATCATCAACTCCATGACACCCAAAGAACGCGCCAACCCAGCCCTACTCAAAGCCAGCCGCAAACGCCGCATTGCCGCAGGCGCCGGCACCAGCGTGGAGGAAGTCAACAAAATGCTCAAACAGTTCGAACAATCGCAACAAGTTATGAAAATGTTCAGCGGAAAAGGACTGGGCAAACTGATGCGTATGGCTAAAGGCATGAAGGGAATGAAAGGAATGTTCCCCGGAATGTAATTGGCAGGAAATCTAAGAGAGAGAGAGGTCGTCTGAAAACTGAAATTGGGTTTTCAGACGACCTCTCTTTATGTATAGGCATCAGGAGTTAAACCTTTTCTTCGAGATTCATGTACGCTTGAGCAAACCCGCCAGACAAAACAAAAAACCCGCAGCATAGCTGCGGGTTTGATACCTATTTAACACTAAACCGGTATTACCATTCGTAGTTCACACCTACGTTGTAAGATGCAGAGCCGCCTGAAGAGGTGCCCACTGCAAGACCGGCTTTAGCTGCAAAGTTTTCATTGAAGCGGTAGCCTGCACCCACTGCAACTGCGGTGTCAGATTTAAAACCACCCAAAGCAGCGGTAACGTTAAACTTACCAACGCTGTAAGGTTGGAACAGACCACTGAGGGCTGCTTGTGCTGCCAGACCTTGGCGGGTCTCTTTGCGCAGATTAGCTACGTTTTTATCCAAGCTGTCGATACGCGCTGAGTTTTTAGCAATGCCTGCAGCGTGTTGGTTGCTTGCTGTTTGCAGGGTAGCAATATCGGCTTTGTTAGCGTCAACTTGTGCTGCATTGGCTTTCACTGCATCTTGAGCTTGAGCAGCGGCAGTTTTCGCCGCACTTGCTACATTATTGGCAGCATCAGCGGATGTTTGTGCGGCTTTGGCAGATTCTTGGGCTTCTTTAACAGCACCTTGTACTGCTTGAACTGATTCTTTAGCTTCAACAGCTATTGTTTTTACGCTTTCTACGGCAGTCTGATCAGCTTTGTTTTTGATGGCCTCTTTGTTGGCAGTCACATCTGCACTGATGGCATTAACGACTTCAGCGGTTTTTACCAATGCTTCGCTGTTGTCATTGACGGTTTCAGTCAAGTCACCCAACGCTTCATCGTGTGCAGCTACAACTTCTTTCAAACCTTTTCCGCCAAAGCCGTCAGCTTCAACATCTTCTTTCTTGGCAGTACGGATGACTTTTGAGCCGTCTTCTTTAGTTACAACAATTTGATCGCCTTCTTTGAAACCATTAAGCTCTTGATCATTCTCAATTGCTGCCAATGTAGCTTGAGCAGTAGCTTTTTGGGTATTTTTCACAGCTTTTTTCAAGCCCAGCCCTTGGAACTCGTCGGCTTCAACATCTGCTTTGTCCGCTGTTTTGATAGATTTGATACCTTTATCATCGGTAAAGACGATTTCATCACCTTCTTTAAAGCCATCAAATTTTTGAGTATTTTCTGCAATAGATAAGGCAGTTTGTTCAGTTACCGCCTCTAGTGATTTAGCCAAAACTTCTACGCCTTTGCTTGCTTTGTCAGCTTTTTCAGCAACTGCGTCAATTTTAGAAGCAGCATCCACTGCTTTATCGGCGGCGTCTTTGGCTTTATCAGCAGCATCCACAGCTTTATCGGAGGCATCTTTGGCTTCTTTTATTTTGCTGTCAACGTTAGCAGAAAGCGCGGTTACTTTGTCTTCGGCGGCTTTGGCGTTGGCTTTGGCATCCGCTGCGTCTTGCGCCAGGCTGTCCACACGGGTGTTTACTGCGGTTACGTCTTCGCTTACTTTTTCAATGGATTCGGAAAGCTCGAATGATGCTTTGGAAATTTCACTGTCCACTTCGTCAAATTTGGTAGAAATGTCTTTGCCCATTTCTACAACTGATTCATTCAGCTTGTTCACACCCGTAGCAACTTCGGCAATACGGGTACCATTGGTGGTAATGGCAGTTTTCAGTTCTTCGATGGTTTCGTCTTGATCATCTAAAGCAGCCTCCGTTTCTTCTTCCAATTTGTCCATGCGGGCATTGACGGCAGTAAGGCCGCCTGCCAAGCCTACACCTTTCAGGCTGTCGGCTTCGATATCTTCATTAGTGGCTTCACGGACGGTTTTGTTACCATTAGCATCAGTCGTGATGAAATTTGAACCAGACGCAAAACCATTAATGGTTTGTTCTAACTCTAAGGTTTTCAAAAGCAGAGCATCGCTATCTTTTTTGAAAGTCAGCTTACCGGTACCTTTATCATATGTTGTACCTTCGCCGAAGACAGTAAAAAATGCTGCTTGCCCTTGATCGGGTTTCTCTCCAACAGCTTTTGCGAAGTTTACTTCTTCTGCTGCCGCTGCGCTGCTCACTACGGCTGCCGCAACAGCCAGACTCAATGCTTTTACGTTGAATTTTTTCATGTTTTTTACCTTTTTGTGGTGGGTGTAAGGACGTTATTCAAGCTTCTCTTTTCCCCGTAAACTGAAAAAGGGACACCGCATGGTCTTAACGGTGATAGTCACTTGAAGAAAGTTGCACCTGTAATTGTAAAAAAATGAAATTTAAATGCAAGTATTTTGCATAACTTTTTTGCATATTGTGAAAATATGTTGCACAAATACATCATCTGCATAAGACGGGCAAATACTCAGCAAATAATTTAGATAAATCATTTTACCCATTCTTGATGATGGCAACATATCGGCGTATAAACCGTTGTTTGTTACGCTACGCAGTATGTCATTGGGTTCCAAATTGACTGTTTTTAGGGCATGAAAACAAAAAAGACTGCGTAAAGCAGTCTTTTTTCGTCACAAAGCGGCGATTAGCGTTTGAACAGGTTGCCGAATTTGTTGTTGAATTTATCCACACGACCGGTAGTGTCGACGATTTTTTGAGTACCAGTGTAGAACGGATGGCACAAAGAGCAAACCTCAATGTTGAAGCTGTCTTTTTCCAGAGCGGATTTAGTTACGAATTTGTTACCGCAGGAGCAGGTAACGTTGATTTCGTGGTAATTAGGGTGGATACCTTGTTTCATGTTGTTTCCTTTCGATTAAGCGGGCATAGGGGATGTGCCTATGCTTCAAACAAGCTGGCGATTATTGATAATTTTTGTTTGTTTGTCAAGAGGATATTACCTTTACTCTGACTAGAGGCCTAAAATATCGTTATTTTTCGGAATGGCAAGCGAATTTACTGGAATAACGTATTGTTGTCAGGCGTTTGACTGGGCAATATTTGTTGTAAATAAGGTTTTTAGTGCTATCTGCTATCAGGCTGTATATTCGGGCAGAAGATTGGTTTTAAAGCAGCAAGCCGTTGCTCATTCAAAGCCATACTCATTCTAAAAATCCATCACAAACAGCATTATGTAGCTTGTGATTGTGAATCAGATTATGCATATACCGAAATTTACCATTTTTCATAAACTTCATCTTACAACGCGTGTCTCATGTGAACCTGTCCTCAAAATGGAAAACTGGATGAGTATTAAAATAAAAATGTGTTCTTGGCTGCTGCGCGGACTGGGCGGAATGTTGCCCCAGTCTTATATGAGGGTTATAGGGCCGCCTTCTAAAAAAATCAGAGCTTTCCTTGCATCGGGAATTTCTTCGCATATCGGCAGAAACGTCAATATTGACAAAGGCGCGTACGTCATGCCGGATACGGTGATCGGCGATAACTCGGGCATCGGCGTTAATTGCGAAATTTGCTACGGCTTGACGATAGGCAATAATGTCATGATGGGGCCGGAATGTTTGTTTTATTCTAATAATCATAAGTTTAATCGTGAAACTTTGAAATATGAGGGCTATACGGAAATCAATCCGATTGTGATTGAAGATGATGTTTGGATCGGACGGCGCGCGATTATTATGGGCGGGGTCCGGGTAGGTAAAGGGGCAGTCATCGGCGCAGGAGCTGTGGTAACCAAAGATGTGCCGCCGTATTGCGTCGCCGCTGGGAATCCTGCGGTTATCAAGAAGAACCTGTTAGAAGATTAAAGTACACACATCACGGTTTCCAATCAAATATAGTCGATTAAATTTAAACCAGTACGGCGTTGCCTCGCCTTAGCTCAAAGAGAACGATT
>JVVZ01000460.1:0-371 GCA_001062585.1 Neisseria meningitidis | reverse complement strand
ATATTGTCGTCGATACCCGTACCCTGATTCCGGATCGGGCAATGATGCAGGTAACGCGAAAAGGATTTGGCTGGGAAGATCTTGTTGGGGATGACGGTATGCCCTACGAAGCCGACTTATATTTCAAGCTGGATAATGATGACGCCTATATCGTACGCAGTTTTTTCTATATCCCTGCCGACAATAAGAAAGCCCCTGCCAACTGGAAAGCCCAAGAAAAAGAGCTGATAAACGGCATGGAGAAAAAATTCCGCCAAGAAATCCTCAATGGATTGAAAACCAGGCAGGAATTTGAAGTACCGAATCGACACGGCATTTGCCTGATAGGCGGTTTTATCGCCGATGACGGCAAAAAACCGTTTGAAGTTCAT
>JVVZ01000459.1:0-9666 GCA_001062585.1 Neisseria meningitidis | reverse complement strand
AGTGAATCGGTTCCGTACTATCTGTACTGTCTGTGGCTTCGTCGCCTTGTCCTGCTTTAAAGTTGATCCACTATACTTTTCAAAAGCCGCTGGTCGGAGACTTATATCCGACAAAACGTTTAATGTTCCGCTGATTCAAATCATTACGGCGGGATTTGAAATGTCGGATTCAAGAATCCGAACTACTGGATTTCAGACGACCTTTGTCCGACTCGGTTTTCAACATAACCATCCCCGCCCTTCATTCACCACACACATAACGCCCCATGATAGACCTGCACTGCCATTCCACCGTTTCCGACGGTATGCTCTCCCCCGCCGAAGTCGTGCGCCTTGCACATCAAAACGGCTGCACGCTGCTGGCGTTGACCGACCACGACCACACCGGCGGCATCGCCGAAGCGCGCGCTGAAGCCGACAAGCTCGGGATGCGTTTCGTCAACGGCGTGGAACTCTCCGTCACTTGGCGCGGGCGCACCATACACGTCGTCGGTTTGGATTTCGACGAACAAGACGAAAACCTGCAAAACCTGTTGGCACAAGTGCGGCAAGGTCGTCTGAAACGTCTTGAAGCCATCGCCGCCAAGCTCGAAAAGAAAGGCATCAGCGGCGCATACGACGGCGCGCTCGCGCTGGCGGCAAACAAAGAAATGGTCAGCCGCACCCATATCGCCGAGTTCCTCATCCGAGCGGGACACGTCAAAAACAAGCAGCAGGCGTTCACCAAATACTTGGGCGACGGCAAATCCTGCGCCGTCCGCCACGAATGGGTGACGCTGGCAGACTGCGTCTCCGCCGTCAACGGCGCGGGCGGCATGGCGGTCATCGCCCACCCCATGCGCTACGATTTGTCCGCCACCGCCAAGCGCAATCTGTTTGAAGAATTTAAAAACCTCGGAGGCGTGGGCATCGAAGTCCACAGCGGCAACTGCTGCAAAAACGACCGCCTCAACTACGCGCTTTTGGCAGAACGCTTCGGTATGCTCGCCAGCGCGGGCAGCGATTTCCACCGCTTAAACGACTTCAGCGGCGGCACACTCGGCGCGTGTCCCGAGCTGCCGGAAAACTGCAAACCAGTTTGGGAGTATTTCAAAAGAGTTTGAGCAAACAAACTTCAAGAAAATATCTAAAATTTGCGTCCAATCATCGTTCTTTTCGTTTAGACGGCAACGTTCTACGTTCCGAACCAAACCGGTCGAACACTTATCTTGCCTCTCTTTTATCTTGATTTCGCCATAAAAAAGGTCGTCTGAAAGCGGGAACAGGGCTTTCAGACGACCTTTTGTGTAGCAATCCGATTAGAACAGGGCTTGCAGAATCAAGTAGCAGGTCACGGACAGGATAGCGGCGGCAGGCAGGGTAATGACCCATGCCAAGCCGATAGGTTTCATCAGCTTCCAGTTGGCGTTGCGGTTGACCAAACCGATGCCGAGTACCGCGCCGACCAAAATATGGGTACTGGATACGGGCAGCCCCATAAAGGAGGCGGCCATCACGACGGCGGCGGCGGAAAGTTCGGCGGTAAAGCCCGAAGCGGGGTGCATTTCCGCCAAGCTGCTGCCGACGGTTTTAATCACTTCTTTACCGACAAACCACAAGCCGACAATCAAGGCGATACCGAATGTCAGCATGGCAATCGGCGGAACGGCGTTTTGAGAAGTAATGCTGTTGGTGCGCAAGGCGTCCATGATGGCGGCAAACGGGCCGATGGCGTTGGCAATATCGTTTGCGCCGTGGCTGAAGGCGAAGCCGCAGGCGGTAAATACCTGCATCCATGAAAACATTTGAAAGGTGGATTTATCCAAATCTTTGCGCTTCAGGCTTTTGGCGAATACGAACGTACCCATCCACACTGCCGCGCCGATCATGAAGATGGTCAGGAAGCTGTTGACATTGCTCATGCCTAAGTGAAGGTTGTTCAACCCTTTGAAAATCAGCATGGCGGCAATCATCATCCCGCCGAAAGAGGCGATAAAGGGAACCCAAGAATGAAGGGCTTTATAGGAGTCGACGTTGTTTTTGCGGTTGTCCAAATCGTACAGGCCGCGGTAGTAGTCGCTTTTCAGATCGGCGGGATCAAAATCCGGCTCGTCGTAGATTTGCGCGTCGTGTGCCATTTTGGTGGCATATTCGACTTTTTCACTTTCGCTCAAGGCTTCAAAAAATAGGCGGTGCTGTTCTTTGTAAGCCTTTTTTTCTTGCTTGATGCCCTTGAGCGTGCCTTCCGCCCAAGCGTTGTAATCCAAAACGTTTTTCTTCACTCTGGAAAACAGTAAATAGGAGGCCGTACCGCCCAAAATGGGGGACAAAACCCAAGACAGGGCGATTTCGCCCAATTTGCTCCATTGAATCAGATCGCCCGCGTTCATGTTGTTCATCACCGCCATGCAGACCGCGCTGCCGACGATACCGCCGATAATGGCGTGGGTAGTGGAAACGGGCAGGCCTTTGCGCGAGGCGAACAAAAGCCACAATGCCGCCGCAAGCAGCGCGGACATCATGATAAAGACAAACTGCATGGGCTGAAGGTCGATGCCGTTCAGATCCACAATGCCTTTGCGTATGGTATCGGTCACTTCGCCGCCCGCAATCACCGCGCCGCTGACCTCGAACACCGCCGCAATCAGCAAAGCCTGGGGAATCGTCAGCGTACCGGAGCCGACGCTGGTACCGAAAGAATTGGCGATATCGTTGCCGCCCACGTTAAACGCCATGAAAACGCCGAACATGGTAGCAATAATGAACAATATGGAATGGTTGTAATGGGTATAGCCCAAGCCCCAGTAAATAAAATAGCCGACCATGCCCACCAGCATAGCGGCAAAGACAGCATTAATCAGCTTCAAGTTGGCACTCATCTGAGTTTGAGCCATAGGATCAGCTTCCTTAAGAATTGCGGATGTGTTTCGGACTATTGTAACCTTTTTGCAATCTTTCTTGAAACATTTATTTACCTTCGCCGCGCCAAATACCTGACAAATCGCAAAACCGCGTTAAAATGTTTTTTTACGGCCTAATCCGAACCACAACCCATGAATACCCAACTTTATATCGGCATCATGTCCGGCACCAGCATGGATGGTGCAGATGCCGTGCTTATCCGTATGCAGGGCAATCAATGGCAGGGCGCGCTGGCTCATGCCTTTACCCCGTATTCAGACGACCTCCGTCAAGAGCTTCTAAACCTTCAAAATATCGGCGACAACGAATTGCACCGCAGCAATATCCTGTCCCAGACCCTCAGCCGCCTTTACGCGCAAACCGTCCACACCCTCCTCTCAGAACAAAACCTGCCCGCCGAAGCCGTTACCGCCATCGGCTGCCACGGGCAAACCGTCCGCCACGCCCCCGAACACGGTTACAGCATCCAGCTTGCCAACTTGCCCCTGCTGGCGGAACTGACCGGCATTTTTACCATCGGCGATTTCCGCAGCCGCGATTTGGCTTCGGGCGGACAAGGCGCGCCGCTGGTTCCCGCCTTCCACCAAGCCCTGTTCCAACATCCGCAGGAAACCCGCGTCGTCCTCAATATCGGCGGCATCTCCAACATCAGCGTCTTACCGCCGCAGCAAGCCGCGTTCGGCTTCGACACCGGTCCCGGCAATATGCTGATGGACGCGTGGATGCAGCACAACTGGCAGCAGTCATACGACCGCAACGGGCAACGCGCCGCACAAGGCACTATCCTGCCTGATTTGTTGAACCGCCTGCTCGACCACCCCTATTTCAGACGACCCCATCCCAAAAGTACGGGCAGGGAGCTTTTCTCCTTAAACTGGCTTCAAGGTCGTCTGAAAGGCGGCGAAAAGCCCGAAGATGTTTTAAGAACCTTGGTTCGCTACACCGCGCAAACCATCCGCGACGCCGTGGATACAGCCGCCCCTGACACGCGCAATCTCTATGTCTGCGGCGGCGGCATCCGCAATCCGGTTTTGATGCAGGATTTGGCGGACCTGTTCTCCCCCGCTGTCGGATTAAACAGCACCACGGCGCTTAACCTTGACCCGCAATGGGTCGAGGCTGCCGCTTTTGCCTGGCTCGCCGCGTGTTGGATAAACCGAACACCCAGCAGCCCGAACCATGCGACCGGCGCAGCCAAAGCCTGCATCTTGGGCGCAGGCCACTATGCCTGATGTCCGGTTTCAGACGACCCGTCCGATATTGGCTGCCATAGCCGGACAATCCGTCCACGTCCAAACTCCGCCCCATCAAAAAAGGTCGTCTGAAAAGCGGCAACCCGAGTTTGAAACTTGGTTGAACCGCGTTTTCAGACGACCTTTTGACACGTCTCTTTCAATTATTCTTTTTTACCAGCAAGTCCGATGTCTTTCTCTTTATCGCCAACTTTCACTTGCGCCTTACCGGCAATCTCTTCAGCCTTGCTGCCGAAAATGTTCAAACGGTAGCTGCCTTTGTCTTCATTGTTGAGCGTCGCGCGTCCGTTGATTGCCGAACCCGCCCCTGCTGCGGCAATGTTGGCGGCAGCCAAGTCGACATTGTAATCAGGTGCCATGCCGCTGATTTTGCCCTGACCTTGTTTTTTCTCGAAATCGATGGTGTACGTCAGGCGGCCGCTATTATCGTCGCCGTTAAACGCGATGCCGCGGTAGGTATAGCGACCCAGTTGCGGCAGGTCTTTAAAGGCAATTTCCTTACCTTGCACTTCGCCTACTTTAAATTCATACGCCTGCAAGTCTTTCAGCTTGTTGCCGTCGGCAGGATCGGCTTTCTGCTTGATATATTTGGCAGCGACAGCCGAATTGTCTTGTTTGTAAACCATAAAATCGCCGCGTTCCAAATCGATGACCTGTCCGTTGACGTTGATTTTGCCGACGTAATCATAATAGGAAATCTTGTCGCGCTTCAGAAAGGCGGTGTCCAAATTGTCGCCTTTTTTAAGCGTTTGCACCTTATTGTTGGCACTCAGCTGCATCGTGCCGTTTTCGGGAACGCTCTCGAAAACGGTAATGTATTTCACGCCCTTAGCCTTAGGATCAAAGCCTTTGCCTATCGCATCGGACAGCGCGGAAGAGGAGCTGCCGCAGGCGGCAAGCGTAGAAACCAAAGATGCGGCAAGAACCAAGCGGACGGCTTTCATGGTTTTCCTTTCGTTTGAAGTTGTTTGATAACATATTCATATTATCGCACCAGCCCTCAATGACGTATGATTTAAATCAATATTCATCATTCCTATTCCGCCGCTTTGCCAGCCTTTGCAGTTTATACCGTCGTCTTTTCATTTTTGTGAAACCGTTACACAGTCCCGCCCGATTGCCAAACAAACCGATACCATGCTGCTTCCGCCATCTGCCTCTACCGTTGAGGTCGTCTGAAAGCCCGCTTCACTCCTTTTCAGACGACCTTTTTCCAACCCTGCTACAATACGCCTTTTATTGTTCACGCCGATTTTGCCATGACCGAGCCGATCTACATCCCGCTGCGCCTGCATACCGAGTTCTCAATTACCGACGGTATGGTGCGGATTAAAAAACTGATTGCCAAAGCGCAGGAATACGGTTTGCCTGCTTTGGGCATCAGCGATTTGATGAACGAATTCGGTTTGGTGAAATTTTATAAAGCCTGCCGCAGCGCAGGGATTAAGCCTGTCGGGGCGGCGGACGTGTGGATAGGCAATCCGAATGCGCCCGACAAGCCGTTCCGCGCCATGCTGATTATCCGCAACGATGCGGGCTATCTGCGCTTGAGCGAGCTTTTGACGGCGGCTTATGTCGGCAAAGACCGCAATGTCCATCATGCGGAACTCAATCCCGAATGGCTGGAAAACGGCGACAACAGCGGCTTGATTTGTTTGAGCGGCGCGCATTACGGCGAAGTGGGCGTGAATCTGTTGAACGGCAATGAAGACGCGGCGCGTGCGGCGGCGTTGAAGTATGCGGCGTGGTTTCCCGATGCGTTTTATCTGGAGCTGCAACGCCTGCCCGAGCGTCCCGAATGGGAGGCTTGCGTTTCGGGTAGCGTGAAGCTGGCGGAGGAATTGGGTTTGCCGGTGGTGGCGACACATCCGACGCAGTTTATGAGCCGCGACGATTTCAACGCGCACGAGGCGCGGGTGTGCATCGCGGGCGGCTGGGTGCTGACGGACAAGAAACGTCCGCGCGATTTTACGCCGAGCCAGTTTTTCATTCCGCCGGAAACGATGCTGGAGCGTTTCGCCGATTTGCCCGAAGCCTTGGAAAACACGGTGGAAATTGCCAAACGCTGCAATATCCATATCACGCTGGGCAAAAACTTCCTGCCCCTGTTCCCGACACCCGACGGCCTGTCGCTCGACGATTATCTGGTGAAGCTGTCCAACGAGGGTTTGCAGGAACGCATGGTTCAGCTTTATCCCGACGAGGCGGAACGGGCGGCGAAAATGCCGGAATATCAGGAGCGGCTGGATTTTGAGCTGAACATCATCATCCAGATGAAATTCCCCGGCTATTTCCTTATCGTACAAGACTTTATCAACTGGGCGAAAACGCACGGCTGTCCGGTGGGGCCGGGACGCGGTTCGGGCGCGGGTTCGCTGGTGGCGTATTCGCTGAAGATTACCGACCTCGACCCGCTGAAATACGCGCTGCTGTTCGAACGTTTCTTGAACCCCGAACGCGTTTCCATGCCCGACTTCGACGTGGACTTTTGCCAAAGCAACCGCGGCCGCGTGATTGAGTATGTGCGCGATAAATATGGCGCGCAGGCGGTTAGTCAGATTGTTACTTTCGGCACGATGTCGTCCAAAGCGGTGATTCGCGACGTGGGGCGCGTGCTGGAGCTGCCGTTTACCCTGTGCGACAAACTGTCGAAGCTGATTCCGCTGGAAGCCAACAAACCTTTGGGTTTGGACGAGGCAATGAAGGCGGAGCCGCAGATTCAGGAATTGATCGAAGCGGAAGAAGCGGACGAATTGATTACGCTGGCGAAAAAGCTGGAAGATTTGACGCGCGGTCTGGGTATGCACGCGGGCGGCGTGTTGATTGCGCCGGGCAAGATTTCCGATTACAGCCCCGTGTATCAGGCGGACGAATCCGCCTCGCCCGTATCCATGTACGACAAGGGCGACGTGGAAGACGTGGGTTTGGTGAAGTTCGACTTTTTAGGCCTGCGCAACCTGACCATTATCGAAATGGCGCAGAACAACATCAAAAACACCACCGGCGATATTGTCGATGTCGGCAAAATCCCGCTTGACGACCAGGCCGCCTACAAAATCTTCCGCGATGCGAACACCACCGCCGTATTCCAGTTCGAGTCGACCGGCATGAAAAAAATGCTGAAAACGGCGCACACGACCAAGTTTGAAGAACTCATCGCCTTCGTATCGCTCTACCGCCCCGGCCCGATGGACAACATCCCCGACTTCGTCGCGCGCATGAAGGGGCAGGAATTCCAATATATCCACCCGCTGCTCGAAGGCATCCTCGCGCCGACTTATGGAATTATGGTGTATCAGGAACAAGTGATGCAGGCGGCGCAGATTATCGGCGGCTACTCGCTCGGCGGCGCGGACTTGCTGCGCCGCGCCATGGGTAAGAAAAAGCCCGAAGAAATGGTGAAACACCGCGAAATCTTCGCTGAAGGCGCGGCAAAACAAGGCATTTCGCGCGAAAAATCCGACGAAATCTTCAACTACATGGAAAAATTCGCCGGCTACGGTTTCAACAAATCCCACGCCGCCGCCTACGCCCTGATTTCCTACCAGACCGCATGGCTCAAAGCCCATTACCCCGCCGAATTTATGGCAGCGACCATGTCGTCTGAATTGGACAACACCGACCAGCTCAAGCATTTCTACGACGACTGCCGCGCCAACGGCATCGAGTTCCTGCCGCCCGACATCAACGAATCCGACTACCGCTTCACGCCGTATCCGAACATGAAAATCCGCTACGCACTCGGCGCGATTAAAGGCACGGGCGAAGCCGCCGTCGAATCCATCATCGCCGCGCGTCAAAGCGGCGGCAAGTTTACCGGCCTGTTGGACTTCTGCGAGCGCGTCGGCAAAGAACACATGAACCGCCGCACCCTCGAAGCCCTGATACGCGGCGGCGCGTTCGACAGCATCGAACCCAACCGCGCCATGCTCTTGGCAAACATCGACCTCGCCATGAACAACGCCGACCAAAAAGCCGCCAACGCCAATCAGGGCGGGCTGTTTGACATGATGGAAGACGCCATCGAACCGGTGCAGCTCATCGACGCGCCCATGTGGAGCGAATCGGAAAAACTCGCCGAAGAAAAAACCGTCATCGGCTTTTACCTGTCTGGCCACCCCTTCGGCCCGTATGCCCAAGAAGTCCGCCAAATCGCCCCGACCAAATTAGGTCGTCTGAAACCGCAAGACAGCGTCCGCCTCGCCGGATTCGTTACCGCCGTGCGCACCATGATGGGCAAGCGCGGCAAAATCGCCTTCGTCAGCCTCGAAGATTTGAGCGGGCAGATTGAAATCATGATCAGCGGCCAGACGCTGGAAAACTGCGCCGACTACCTCAAGTCCGACCAAGTGCTGATTATCGAATCCAAAGTCAGCCGCGACGACTACGGCGGCGGTGACGGACTGCGCATCATGGCAAACCAAGTCATGACCCTGCAAATGGCGCGCGAACGTTACGCCCGCAGCCTCAGCCTCGCCCTCGCCCCCGGCCACGACATCGCGCGCCTCGCTACCATCCTCACCGCCCACCGCCTGCCCGACACGCCGCACATCCCGCTGAAACTGTCGTACAGCAACGACAAAGCGTCGGGCAAGTTTCAGGTGCCGCCGAAATGGATGGTTACGCCGAGCTCCACGTTATTCGACGAACTGGAAAAACTGCTCGGCAGCAGGGCAGTACGCGTGAATTGGTAAGGCGCAGGGGTCGTCTGAAACAGCGACGGAAAACTGCCGTTTAAACTGCATCGCCATTAAAATACAAAGCCGTACCTTTATTTTCAGACGACGTTTGATAAACCATTCAAAGACGTCGTCTGAAAACGCAAAACCACACCACATTACAATTAAATCATCACTCACCACACCACATCATGAACACATACTCCGAAGAACCCGACGGCTTCATCCTGTATGACGAAAGGCCCGATCCCTTCGACAACCGCCGCGCCAGCCGTACGCGCTTTGCGGCAGTAAACCTGCCCATTTTGCTGGGCATCAGCGCAGTGTCCGCACTATTGCTGTGGATTACCCAATCATGTTTGGGTCAATGCGGCATCAACCGGCAGGTCGGCGGTGCAGTGCATGTCTTTGCCATCGCCCTTTACGGCCTGCTGCACTATCAAAGCACTTGGCTGGAAAAGCGCTGCAATGACGCCGGAAAGGGGCATTATCCGGCGATATGGATGTTCAGAATCAGCCTCGTACTTGCCGCCATCAGCCTGATATTGCCGGTATTTACATTGCCTATGGTTGCAGGCGGACTGCTTCAATTCGTCTACGGCATGATATTGCCGTCCAACCCGCTGCCCAATCTGATGGGCTACCCCAAAGCCAACTCGACAGCCCTGCAAATCTGCGCGCTCTTAGCGTGTATCACGGCAATGTTGATGGCTATCGGATTGCTACATTGGTTTTAAGTATTCCCAAATATAGTGGATTAACTTTAAACCAGTACGGCATTGCCTCGCCTTAGCTCAAAGAGAACGATTCTCTAAGGTGCTGAAGCACCAAGT
>JVVZ01000458.1:0-1097 GCA_001062585.1 Neisseria meningitidis | reverse complement strand
GTACTGTCTGCGGCTTCGTCGCTTTGTCCTGATTTAAATTTAATCCACTATAGTACCGCTCATTCCCTCATTATGTCGGATAGAAAAAGGTCGTCTGAAAAACCGGATTCGGATTTCAGACGACCTTTGTTTGAATGGACATCTTGTTTATTCGATAACTTCTTCGGTTGTCGTGCTGCGGTAAGTAGAGCCGTTAAACGTCGGCACGGGTGGGGGCAGCAGGTTGTTGAGGGTCAGGGCGGCGGGGTTCAGGGTAGGGTAGCCGCTGAAGGTTACGGTGTAGCCGCCGTTGGCAGTGCTGTGGATTTTGGCATGTGCACCCAAGGGGAAGGTGCTTTTATTGGTGATGTGTCCGAAGGGGAAACCTGTCAGGACGGGGACTTTGGCGGTGCGTGAGACGTGGTTGACGACGGCTGAGAAGTCGTAGCTTGAGTCGTACACGTCGCGGATGGTGCCCATACGGAAGTCGCCGAAGATGATGGCGCGTTGTTTTTGCAGGATGCCTGCAAGATAAAGCGTGTTCAACATACGTTCGATGCGGTAGGGTTGTTCGCTGACGTCTTCGACGAACAGGATGCCGCCTTGGATGTCGGGCATATAGGGCGAGCCTGCGAGGGAGGCTAGGACGCTGAGGTTGCCGCCCCATAAGGTACCTTCGACGTTGACGTTGGCGCGTTGGATGGCGGGAACGTCGATGATGTTGACGTTGTTGGTGGTGCCGCGGATGAACGAATCCATGGTAAAGACGCTGGGTTCGGGTTTGCCGAATTCGCTGTAAACCATGGGACCGGCGAAGCTTGCCATATTGCCTTTGGCGAGCAGGGCGAGTTGGACGGCGCAAACGTCGCTGAAGCCGAAGAACAAAGTACCGCGTTCGCGCATTCTGGCGCCGAGTGAGGCGAAGTCGATTTGCGGCAGGATGCGTGCCGCGCCGTAGCCGCCACGCAAACCCATGAGGACTTTGGGGGTTTCAACGCGGCCGGTGGCGACCTCTTGGAAGTCGGCGGCACGTTGGGCGTCGGAGCCGGCGAAGCGTTGATAGCGTCGGCTGCCTGCTTGTTGGTTGGTCACGGTAAAACCTGCGTTATAGAGGCGGG
>JVVZ01000457.1:0-386 GCA_001062585.1 Neisseria meningitidis | reverse complement strand
GCCGGACGGGCGGTTTACCCTGAAGGCAGTAGCGCGGTCGGATAAAAATCCCAAAGTATTGAAGATCAACGAAAGCTTTGTCACAGTATCGTGTGAAACGACCGAAAGCACCTGCGAAGACAAGGCGCAGCATTTCGCCAATACGGACAAATCATGCAAGATATTTGAGTCTTGAGGCATCGATAGCAAAAAGGTCGTCTGAAACCCAAATCTCAAAGTTTTCAGACGACCTCGTTTTTATCTGCAACCTGCCCCCTTACCCGTCCGGCGGAAGAGGGCTGGGGAGAGGGTGGTTCTACGGGTTGTACGAATTTGATTTTATTACCTAAAGCCACAAAGCCACCCCCATCCTAACCTTCCCCCGCTAGACGGGGGAAGGGACAGAT
>JVVZ01000456.1:0-6117 GCA_001062585.1 Neisseria meningitidis | reverse complement strand
TACTGTCTGCGGCTTCGTCGCCTTGTCCTGGTTTAAATTTAATCCACTATATTTTCAGACGCACTGCCCATTCAATAGCAGCCCTCTGAAAACGCTTCCCCATTGTACCCGAATTTCATTAACCTTTTGTAACCCCCGAAATCAAAGCGGCACAGGTTCGGCAACCAGCCATTCTACGCCTGCATCACCCAAAACCTTCTGCATGGCGGCTTCCGGTACGCGGTCGGTAAATACTTTGTCAAACGAACCGATGTCGCCCAGCCTGACCAAGGCATTGCTGTTGAATTTGCTGTGGTCCACGCCCAAATACCTGACCCGCGCATTGGTCATCATCGCCTGCATGACGCTGACTTCTTTATAGTCGTAGTCCAAAAGCGATCCGTCGCTTTCCACGCCGTGCGTACTCATAACGGCATAATCGACTTTAAACTGATTGATAAAATCGACCGTCGCCACGCCCGTAATCCCGCCGTCCAAGGGGCGCACGACGCCGGAAGTGATGATGACGGTGTAGTCGGTGCGCGCGGACGTGATGGAGGCGACGTAAATATTGTTGGTGATAATCCGCAGGTTTTTACGCTGCTTGACCAACTCGGCGGCAACGGCTTCCATCGTCGTGCCTATGCTGATAAACAGCGACGAATTGTCGGGAATGTGGGCGGCAATCAGGCGGGCGATGGCGTTTTTTTCATTTTGGCAGTGTTTTCGCTTACCTTGCGCCACGCCGCCAGAAATATCGCCGACCGACGCTCCGCCGTGGTAACGCTTCAACTGCCGCGTTTCACTCAATTCCTGTATGTCGCGGCGTATGGTCTGCGGGGTCACGTCCAAGGCTTCCGCAAGCTGCTCGACCGTCATGAAATGCTGCTCGCGCACCAGGGCGAGGATGTGTTCGTGTCTTTGTATTTTCGGTTTCATCTGGATTCGTTTCAATTCGTTCCGGTTCGTTTGAATTCGGATTGTACGCCTTTTGCTCAAAATCGGAAAAGGCTGCCGCCGCTTCGGCTTTACCCAAAACCAAAGGTCGTCTGAAAACCTGAATCCCGGTTTTCAGACGACCTTTTTGCTGTGTCCGTGTTATTCCGCTTCGTATTTGCGTTCCAAACGCTCCACGCACGCGCTTAAGTGTTTGCGCATGACTTTGACCACGCGGTTGCGTTTGCCGTTGACCAGCAGGTCGAGGATTTCGCGGTGTTCGGAATGGGTGTGGGTGTTGATGGTGCGTTTTTCATGACGCTGCGCATCGAAGACGGCGACGATGAGCGAAGAGCGGGCGCACAGGGTGTTCATGATGTCGAACAAGACGTTGTTGTCGATCAGGCGCGCTAGTTCGACGTGGAAGGCGTTGGACAGGCGGTTCCAACCCACTCGGTCACCGCTGTCGGACGCCTGTTCTTCACGCTCGATCATGGCGTAGAGCGGCTGAAGGCGGGTTTCCAAATCGGGCATATCGGACAGAAGGTTCAAAATCATGCTTTCCATTTCGATACGCGCGTTGAACACGTCCTGCATTTCCTTCAAATCGGGAACATGGACGAACGCGCCGCGATTGGGCTGTAAATCGACGATTTTGTCGTGTGCCAACAGGGACAGCGCGCCGCGCACGGTATTGCGCGAGCAAACCATCTGGCGGCACAGCTCGGATTCGGTCAGTTTTTTGCCGGGCAGCAAGACATGGTCGGTGATGCCGTCCAAAATCAGGGCGTAAACGCGGAACAGCTCCGAATCATGCCTGCCTGCCGGCATCATGGAAGAAGGGGTAGGAGCATGGAGGGTATCGTTATCGGTATTCATTATTTAAGCTCTCCTCATAGTCTGGCATGTCATATCGTTTGAAATAACAGAAATTTTGCGACGGCGGCAACCAGCCCCGTATCGCTTTTTGCTTGATTCCATTTCGATATAGCACAAAATCTGATTAAGATATAATTAAAAATTGTTGACAATCTCTAGTGAAGCTTGCACAATATCCTCACAAGGCCAAGTTATGAAGGCTGATAGAGAGAGAATCCACAATAAGCAAGCAGATATATTCATAGTGTAGCGTGAATATATCTGCTTTTTTGTCGGGCGGCCTTTATTCACGCTTTAACAATATTCCGCCTCTAAACGCTTTTCAGACGACCCCTGAAGGATACGGGGGGTCGTCTGAAAAATTACTCCGCTTCGACGGTTTCAAAACTGTGGGTGATTTTCGCCGCCTTGCCCAGCATAATCGAAGCGGAACAATATTTTTCGGCGGACATCTGCACGGCGCGCTCGATGGCGGATTCGGTCAGGTTGTGTCCGATGACTTTAAAATGGATGTGGATTTCGGTAAACACGCGCGGGGCATCGTCGGCGCGCTTCGCGGTAACCGTCGCCTGGCAGTCCACCACCTTTTGACGCTGCTTCTCGGCAATCATCACGACATCGATGCTGGAACAGCCCGCCACACCCAAAAGCAGCATTTCCATCGGGCTGGGACCGCGTTTTGCCTGCCCTTCCGCCGCCGCGCCTTCCATAACGACGCTGTGTCCGTTTTCGGTCGTGCCGACAAAGCACATTCCGTCTATCCATTTTGATGTAACTTGCATGATGTCTCTTCCGCGAAGTTGAAGTTGGTTTGCCCAATATTGTAAACAAATTTGACTGATAAATATAGCAAGAGGTCGTCTGAAATTTCCGTTTCAGACGACCTTATTCAATCCCGATAAGCCCAATGATTGACCGGACCGTGTCCCGCGCCGATGTTCAAAGGGTTGCGAATCGCTTCGGTAATGTATTTTTTGGCGGTTTGCACGGCTTCCAGTGTTTCGAAACCTTTTGCCAGCTCGGCGGCGATACAGGCGGAGAACGTGCAGCCCGTACCGTGCGTATGCGCCGTCGGGAAGCGGCGGTCGGCAAATTCAAACACGTCATCCGACGTAAACAGCCAGTCGGTGCAGTATTCGCTGCGACTGTCGCCCAAATGCCCGCCTTTAATCACCACGTTTTTCACGCCGCAATCTTGCAGGATTTTAGCGGCGCGTTCCGCATCTTGGCGGTTTTCAATGCGCACGCCCGTCAAGGCTTCCGCTTCGGGCAGGTTCGGCGTCAGAATGTCCGTGTCGGGCAACAGCAGGCGTTTCATCGCTTCGACGGCGGAATCCTGCAACAGCGGCGCGCCGCCTTTGGCAATCATCACCGGATCGAGGACGCGCTTGCCGAAACGGCATTTTTTCAGATTTTCAGAAACACATTCAATCACTTGAGCCGTACCCAGCATCCCGATTTTATAGGAGCGGATTTCAAAATCGGCGCGGACGGCTTCGATTTGCGCAGCAATGATGTCGGTCGGAACCAGATGCACCGCCGATACGCCGAGCGTATTTTGCGCGGTCACGGCGGTCAGCACGCTGGTGCCGAACACGCCGCGCATCTGAAACGTCTTCAAATCCGCCTGTATCCCCGCCCCGCCGCCGGAATCTGAGCCGGCGATGGTCAGCGTTTGGACGAATGTTTCTTCCATTTGGCTTCTCCTATTGTTTGGTTTGATGAAACGGTTCGGATAGCGGTTTGAAGTTCTTTTCGTTTGTTTGGACCTGTCAGCCCAATTTTTTTAATTCTCGGCTCAAAATGCCGTGTATTTCCAGCGCCGTTTCGTAGCGGTCTTCTTTGGCAGGAACCGGCTCCAGAAAATGCAGCTCCACCTTGCTGGAAGGCTGGCTGATAATCATGCAGATGGATTGCCACAGGCTGGTATCGCCCACATAAGCCGCCTGAAGGTTCGGACTGGTGCCGTCAGGATTGGGGTAGCGGCAGAGCATGGGGATAATGGGAACGCCTGCATCGTAGGCGGTTTGGAAAAAGCTGGGCTTGAACGGGAGGATTTCATAACCTTCCGTACTCGTCCCTTCCGGGAAAATGGTTACGGTATCGCCGTTTTTAAGGGCTTCGGTTACCGTGGCGATTTTAGCGGTATTGCCTTTGGTGCCTTTATTGCGTGAAACGTAAACGGTCTGCGCCTGCGTGGCGAGATAGCCGACTACCGGCCATTTGGCGACATCGTCTTTCGCCACAAACCGACCCGGAAATGCGCCGTTGACTGCCATGATGTCCAACCAAGAGATATGGTTGCTGATTAACAACTGCGCCCGCCCTTCCTGAGGCAGCGTGCCGAAGGTTTCCAGCTTCATGCCGCATGAAGCGAGAACGCGCAGCGACCAGATTTGGATGGCACGCAGTTTGCGCCGTTTGCTGTAAAAGGGAAACAGGAAGAACATTTCCGCCATACCGTAAAGCAGGCAGATGCCGATGCAGAGCAGGCGGAAGGTAAAACGTAGTTTGGCAATCATAAGGTTGTGGTGTGTGCAATCTTGGTATAGGGTGAAACCGCTAAAAATCGGTTATTTGCTGATTTCACAATAGTTGAGGTCGTCTGAAAAGGTTTTCAGACGACCTTTTGGTCTTTATGGTTTAGGGGCAAAACGTTGGAGGTAACGGTCTGCCAGGCGGGTGATGTCCATCATGATGAGCACGTCGGCGCAGTTGAACGCTTCATCGACGCAAGGCTCGCCGCAGAACCATGCGCCCGCATTGAGGTAGCCTTTAATCAGCGGCGGGACGTCCGGTTTGTCCGACGGGGTAATTTCGTCCCACTTGAGCGGATTGAGCGGCTTGACGCACCATTTTTCAGGCGCGAGATATTTGGATTTCAGGGCATGATACAAACCTGCCGCATCGCTGCCGCCGTCGTGCATATCGATGCTGCCGCAGCCTATCATGAAGCGCAGGTTTTCGTCTTTCATGAATTTGACCAAACCCGACCACAAAAGCATGACCAAACCGCCGTTGCGGTAGTCGGGATGGGTGCAGGCGCGTCCGAGTTCGACGGTTTGCGGCAAGATGTCTTTCAAAGGGGACAGGTCAAATTCGTGTTCGCTATACCAGCCGCCGACTTTTTTGGCGGTTTCTTCGGTAATCAGGCGGTAGCAGCCGATGACTTCTCCGGTTGCATCGTCAAAAGCCAAAAGGTGGTGGCAATGTTCGTCGTAAGGATCGACATCGCGACCGTCGTCGCTTTCGATTTCTGCACCCAGCTCTTGGGCGAATACTTGATAACGCAAGCGTTGTGCTGCTTCAATTTCCGCCTGCGTTTCCGCAAGGCGCACGCTCAGACCGATTTTGGGGCCGGTTTGGTTGAAACGGCTTTGGGACATGAATTTTCCTGTCTTGTACATTGGATAATCGATTTGCGATTATAGCGGATATAGGGCGGAATTTATATTGAGTTCGGACAAGTGAAGCAAATTAGGGATGAAATGACTATGCAAAAAGAATTTTTTACAACAGAATGGGGGCAACTGTTTTCAGACGACCCCTTCCCTGTTTTGAAAAAATCTTGCACCCCCTTTCCCCAATACAGACAACCCCTTCATTGAAATCCCACCGTATGATTAAAGGAAGGCAAAATGTGTATCAACCAAGAGGCTACCTGAAAAACGTTTTATGTTTTTCGGGTAGCCTCTTGCCAAATTGCCTATTCCTTTCTTATTATTCCGCCCTTCATTTTAATGACAGGAAAACGCATTATGCCCTCCAAAATCTCCATAGGCCGCGCAGCCCTCCTGGCCGGTCTCGTTTGTCTCACTGTCGGCTGTGCCAGCTTGGACAAACGTATGAAACGTTTCGTCGGCAAACCTATCGATGCCGTTATCAAATCCTATGGCGTCAAACCCACAGAAGGTGGAGTCAAATCGGAAAACGACCGCTATGCCTACCTCTGGCGCTATACCTACTATTCCTACGCTGGACGTGAATACGAAGGCAGCAGCCAATACGGACCCATCATTACTAACTACTATAGCAACGTCTGCTACGGACAAGACCAAGACCGCATTTTCTACACTGACGATCAAGGCATCATCGTAGATTATTATTGGCAAAACAGCGATAAATGGCGCGTAAATTGCAGTACTCACCAAATCGGCCGGTATTTCCGAAGATCCCTGTAATCAAACACATCCCTCAAACTACGTTAACGCGTTTAGTATGAAGGAAACAGTTAGCCGCAACGAAACCTGATCCAATTAAACAGTTGGAAAATATAGTGGATTAACTTTAAATCAGGACAAGGCGACGAAGCCGCAGACAGTA
>JVVZ01000455.1:0-4184 GCA_001062585.1 Neisseria meningitidis | reverse complement strand
TTGAGCTAAGGCGAGGCAACGCCGTACTGGTTTAAAGTTAATCCACTATATTTTTCAACAGGTTTGCCGGCGGATTATTGGCTGCGTTTGATAATCAGCTTGTCTTCGGTGACTTCGGCATTGAGCGCGGTTGCCATTTCTTTGACGACATTGTCCAAATCGCTTTCTTTGATATTTGGGTCGTATTGAGAAGCCAGTTTGAGCACTTCTCTGATGAAGTTTTTATCGACCTCCGCGTTGACGTTGTATTTCAGCTTACTGAGGAGGTCTTGTTGAAGCTGCTCGTCGTTTTTATATTCGATAGGCGGAATGGAGGCGTCTGCATCGGCTTTGACCGCGCTGTTGTTCAAGTAGATTTGATTGCCTTTTGAGTCGAATTTGATGCCGGTTTTTAAAAAGGTTTTTACGGCTTCCATCAGTTCTTTTTGTGTGTCGGGACTGTTCATATCGACGCACTCTTTACCTTGACGGTCGAAGAATTTATTGATGCGGTCGATACCTTCGCCATTGATATCGCGGAGGTTGAAGTTGTAATGGATGCGGTCGAATTTGATGTTGTTGATGCGGAAGTTTTCGACTTCGCTTTGTCCTTCCATAGCGTATTTGTTGTCTTTTGCAGACTGTTTGCTTCCTGCTTTGATTTTGTCGACAGCGAAATCAAAGGTTTGGTTGCCCATTTTGAATGCGGCAGAGTCTAGGGTAAAGAGGGATGTGCCGTTGCGCAATGCAGTGGTGTCACCTTTTTCCATATCGGCCTGATATTTAACGTTTTTCAAGCTAAATTGGTATCCCGGGCTTTCAGGTTTGTCAGGGTGTGAGGCAGTCATGCCGGGCCATTCGAAATTGAAATTATCGAGATGGTACTGATGGTCGGATTTGTGGCCTTTGACAGCCAAAGTCGCCGTTTCCCATTTGACTTCGTCGGAATCGATGTTTAATGAGCCTGCCGGTGCGGTCAGTTTGCCCTCTAATTCACCACCCCAAGAAAGCACGGTATTGCCGTCCAACCGGAATATTTCTTTATTGTCATCTCCAATCAGATAGAGTTTGGTTTGGATGGTGTAGCCGTTCAGACCGCGGGTAATAATGTCCTCGCCGCGTATTGAGAATTTTGTGTCCTGATGGCACAAGTCGGGCGTGATGTCGCCCCTCCATGAAGCTTTACCCGAAGTGAGGCCCATGTCGAATTTATCCAGAGTGATTTTCAGGCGTTTGTCGGCATCAGGATTGTTTTGGAAATAGTATTCCTGTTTCAATTTGTTGTCGGCATAAATGCCGCCGCCAACGGTTGCTCCTCCCAATGCGGCGATGCCGACTAATGTCGCAATGATGCTTTTTTTCATGTTTTGTCCTTAAGTAGGTGGTAAAAATGTAATGGATGGATTGGAATCGGGTAGATTCAAATCGGCTTTGCGCAAGATAGGGCAGTTTCCTGTTGAACTCAAACTGCGGCGCTGCCGGGTTGCGCTTTGGCGGAAATTGGATCAACTGACGGTATTTGCCTATGCCGATTTTAAAATGCCAATATTGTAATATAAAAAGGTCGTCTGAAAACTTTCAGACGACCTTTTTTCAACCGTTCAAGCGATTAACAACATCTTCCGCCGTTTGCGCCGCAGCGGCGTTTGCGGCAGTAGTCTTGAAATTGCAGCTCGGTCATGACGGGGGCGTTGGGATTATGTTTGCGCTGTTGGGCAACGTAGTTTTCATAATCGGGCACGCCTGCCATGAGATTGGCGGTAAGTTTGGCAGTTTTCCACCAAGCGGCGAGTTTACGCTTCACCTTGTGCCTCCGGTTGTTTGCCGTCGCGGTACACTGCCGGAATTTCTTTGGCGGTCGGCCAGCCAACTTTGCGTGCTTTCATGGCGGTACGTACGCCGTAGATGGCAACGATGACGACGACGGAGAGGAACAATGCAGTCAAGCCGGCATTGATTTTGTCGTTGAAGATAATCTGCGACATTTCGCCGATGTCTTTAGCGGGTGCGAGGACTTCGTTTTTAGCCAATGCGTCGCTGTATTTGCCGGCATGGGCGAGGAAGCTGACGCGCGGGTCGCTGTGGAACAGTTTTTGCAGACCGGCGTAGCAGGTTACAAACAGTACGCCGACAGCAGGAACGAGTGCCACCCAGACATAACGGTCGCGTTTCATCTTAATCAGCACAACGGCACACATAATCAAGGCTACGCCTGCCAGCATTTGGTTGGCGATGCCGAACAAAGGCCAGAGCGAGTTGATGCCGCCCAGCGGGTCGGTCACGCCGGTGTAGAGGAAGTAGCCCCACAATGCCACGGCGAAGAAGGTCGCAATCAGGTTGGCAGGGATGGAGTCGGTGTTGCCGAAAGGTTTGTAGAAAATACTGCCCAAGTCTTGAATCATGAAACGTGCGACGCGCGTACCGGCATCGACGGCGGTCAGGATAAACAAGGCTTCAAACAACAGGGCAAAGTGATACCAGAATGCCATCATGGCTTCGCCCGGAATCAGGCGGCTCATGATGTGTGCCATACCGACTGCGAGGGTTGGCGCACCGCCCGCACGGGACAGGATGGTGTTTTCGCCCACTTCCTTAGCGGTGTGCAACAGGGTTGCGGCATCGACGGGGAATTGCAGCTTGGTGGTAATCACTTCGGCGGCGGTATTGGCATCTGTACCGATTAGGGCGGCAGGACTGTTCATGGCGAAGTACACGCCGGGATCAAGCGATGACGCGGCAGCCAAGGCCATAATCGCCACGAAGCTTTCCATAATCATACCGCCGTAACCGATCATGCGGACGTGGGTTTCGTTTTCCAGCATTTTCGGCGTGGTACCGGAAGAAATCAGCGCGTGGAAGCCTGAAACCGCACCACAAGCAATGGTAATGAAGAGGAACGGGAACAATGCGCCTGAGAATACCGGGCCGGAACCGTCAATAAAGTGGGTCACGGCAGGCATTTGCAGCGCAGGGCTGACGATGAGGATGCCGATGGCGAGGGCGACAATCGTACCGATTTTCAGGAAGGTAGAGAGATAGTCGCGCGGAGTCAGCAGCAGCCATACCGGCAATACCGATGCTACGAAACCGTAAATCATAATCGCCCAAGTGAGCTGGATGCCGTCAAGGTCAAACCAGTGACCGATGGAGCTGTGCGCCACATTGTCGCCGTAAATGACCGCCAGCATCAGCAGGATAAAGCCGACGATGGAAATCTCGCCGATTTTGCCCGGACGGATATAGCGGGTGTAAATGCCCATAAACAGCGCAATCGGCATGGTGGCGGCAATCGTGAACGTACCCCAAGGGCTGTGAACCAGTGCTTTCACCACAATCAGCGCCAACACTGCCATAATGATGACCATAATCATCAAAATACCGATGGACGCGATCACGCCGGGGACGGTGCCGAGTTCTTGTTTTACGATATCGCCCAAAGACTTACCGTCGCGGCGCATGGAAACGAACAAGACCATCATGTCTTGTACCGCGCCGGCAAACACTACGCCGAAGATAATCCACAGCGTACCCGGCAGATAACCCATTTGCGCAGCCAGCACGGGACCGACCAACGGACCTGCGCCCGCAATCGCGGCAAAGTGGTGTCCGAACAATACGCCTTTGTGTGTAGGCACATAGTCCAAACCGTCATTGTGCCGCTCGGCGGGCGTGAGGCGGTTCGGATCAAGCTGCATCACATATTTGGCGATGTAGAGACTGTAAAAACGGTAAGCGATGCAGTACACCGACACGGCGGCGGTGACCATCCATACCGCGCTGACCTGCTCGCCCCGACTGAGGGCCAAAGTGGTAAAGGACGCTACGCCGACCAAAACCACAATGCCCCAAATAAGGAACGTTTTGAGCGATTTCATTGTTTAATCCTTAAAATACAAGAGTGAGAATGTTCGGGTTCTTATTGTTGCGGGGGGACAAACTGCATCCCGAAGCATTTATGGAAGAAAAAAATGAAGCGATGATGGTGCGGGAACCCTGGCTTGAGATAATTAATAAACAAGGGAACCAAAACCCTAGAATGTTAACTATCATCAAGCCTAGCGTAAGGTTAACACAATCCGATAACGTGCGGGCTAGATTTAACTCAAGCAATCGTCATTCATTACGATATAGTGGATTAACTTTAAACCAGTACGGCGTTATCTCGCCTTAGCTCAAAGAGAACGATTCTCTAAGGTGCTGAAGCA
>JVVZ01000454.1:0-7381 GCA_001062585.1 Neisseria meningitidis | reverse complement strand
AAACTGCACCTTGTGAGTTGGAGGGGATGTGTCCAACTTTTGGGGTGCAGTTCAGTTTTCAGACGACCTTAATCTCAAAAAGCTTTATTTATGACCATATTCAGCAATATATTGGGCAATTGCAGCTTCAGGGTTAGCAGCGTTAATAAGTTGAGGTAATTCTACATAACCGTGTTTAACCAGATTTTTTTCACGCAAAGTATTACCGAACATGCCAAACGCAAGAAAAACACTGAAACCAAGAAGACTGTTGATTGCCCTCAACAATTCATTCTGACCAGCTAATAAACTTAACACAACAAACGTGACAAGAATTCTAATTCCCAAACCCCACATTTGTTTCACACAAGCCCACATAGCCCAAAAGAAAAATGCAGGCCAAGACCAGCCTTGTTTGACCGCCTCGTACTGGTTCATAGGATCTTTAAAAATCTTGTAAAGTCTCATTAAACACCTTGCCTTTATGCCTTAAAACGTTAGCGTCATGATTCTATCAGAATACATTAACAAGTTGAGTCATTACAAGATAAAAGGTCGTCTGAAAACCAAATGCAGTTTCAGACGACCTTTCATTTACTTACACAATCCCAACCTTATCACTCAGCCCAGTTTTTCTTCTTACTGGTTTTGCCTATGCCCGGATTGAAACTGTTGGTCGGGTCAAGTTTGCGGTAGAACTGTTTGAGCGCGGGTTTCGCTTCGTATAAATGACCGACGTTGTGTTCGGCGGGATATTGCGCGCCGCGTTGGTCTAAGAGATGGAGCATTTCGTGTTCCAATGCCATGCAGTCGTTGCCTTTTTTGATGATGTAATCCTGATGGAAAACGTGGCACATGAAATGTCCGTAGTAGAGCTTGTGGATGATTTTATTGTCGATTTCCGACGGTAGTTTTTCAAACCAGTCGCGGTCGTCGCGGCGCAGGGCGATGTCCAGCGCGACCAAATCTTCCACTTCGTCGTCATGCACGGCGCGGTAGCGGATGGCGGCGGAAGCGACGGCAAAGCGGTGCAGCATGGCGGCTTGGGTTTCTTCGGCGTTGCATTCGAAAAACGCGCCGCCGTGGTGTGCAAAATACTCTTTCAAAAACGCGCGCGCTTCATCGACGCCTTTTCCGCCCATTTTCAGAATCAGGTGGTGTTCGTATTTGTCGCGGTAATCGCGTATGGATTTGGGCAGGTGGTCGGGCAGGTATTTGCTGACGAACTGCATGATTTTGTCGGAAAAATGTTTGGGCAGAAAGCTGACTTTTTTGCCGAATCGGTCAACTTTGGCTTTGAAATCAAATAATTTCGGCAGTTGGTGCGTGCCGAATTTTTTGATGACGTAGAACGTGTCTTTGCCGTACACATCGGCAATATCGAAAGCATGACGGTGGATGTATTCGCCGGAAACAGGCAGGCTTTCAAATTCACCCAAGGCGGCGCGGCGGATGTCGGTCAGTTCATTAATATCGTTGGTGCCGATGTAGAACACGGCGGTTTGCTTCTCTTGCGGGAAGGTGTCCAAGCGGACGGCGAAAACCATCAGTTTGCCCGCGCAACCGGACGCTTCGTAATGGCGCGCGGGGTCGGCATTGAAACGCGCGGCGGTGGGCTCGTCCACTTGGCGCACATGGTCGCAATAGGCGTGGTCATGTCCTTTGCCCGCGTCTTGCGTGATGTCTTTTCTCTGATAATGATGGCCTTGAAGATTGGTCAGGATTTCTTCGGGCGTGTCGCCCAAATCTATGCCCAAATGGTTGACCAGCTCCAGTTTGCCCTCTTCGTTGATTTGGGCAAACAGCGCCATTTCCGTGTAGGCAGGGCCGCGCTGCACCAATGCGCCGCCGGAGTTGTTGCACACACCACCCAAGACGGACGCGCCGATGCAGGATGAACCGATGACCGAATGCGGTTCGCGCCCCAAAGGTTTCAGCAGCAATTCGAGCTGGTTCAGGGTCGAACCGGGCAGGCAGACGACTTGTTCGTTGTTGTTGATGGTTTGGATGATGTTCATCCGCATGGTGTTCACAATCACGATGTCGCGGTCGTAATCGTTGCCGTCGGGGGTCGAGCCGCCCGTCAAACCGGTATTCGCCGCCTGCGTAATCACAATCACGTCCGCTTCGACGCAGGCCTGCAAAATTTTCCACATTTCCAGAATGGTTCCGGGGCGCACCACCGCCAACGCCCTACCCTCGCCGAAACGGTAGCCTTGGCGGTATTGTTCGGTTTTCGCGGGGTCGGTGATGATGTATTTTTCGCCGACGGTTTGAGTCAGGCTGCTGATTAATTGCGAGGCGTTCATGATGCGCTCCTTAGGGCTGGTTTTATTGGATTAAAATAGTGATTGTAGTAACGCGACACGGCAAAGTAAAGGTCGTCTGAATACGGTCCGGAAAGGAATAATGCAAACCATCCACATCATCCGTCCACACACCCTACCCCTGAATTGCCCATTTTCCCCGCTATACACAATTTCTTTGCCGAACGGTGTGAACAGCCTGTGAATAAGTTCTATTACCTTTTGATAATCAAACAAAAAAATACAATGCTTAAAAAATAGGCAGTTTGTCGGTTTAGTCACATACCGTGTTTGCCTTTGTGTGTGCAGTCTGTGGAAAAGTCAGCTAACTTATTCTATTCTCAACCAAAATATTCAATGATTAAAAATTAGGCAATACGGCGTATAATCCGATTGATCAAACACACCCACTCAAAAATCCCGATTTTCAAAAAAGGAAAAGGAATGCACACCCTTTCGGAACAAGTCCGCTTAAATGAGGCGCGCAAAAAGTTGGCAAAAAGCAGGTGTTGGGCGACGGGCTTGCTGCTTGCGGCGTGTGGGCTGTTTGCAGCCTCCGCCGTTTATGTGCGCCAATATCCTTGGTTGGGATTTGTCAAAGCATTTGCCGAAGCGGCAATGGTGGGTGCGCTGGCGGACTGGTTTGCCGTAACCGCGCTTTTCAGACGACCTCTCGGGCTGCCGATTCCCCATACCGCGATTTTGCCGCGTAATCAGGCGCGTATCGGCGATGAATTGGGGCGGTTTATCGAACACAATTTTTTGCAGGGCAAACCCATCGCCATGCGTATTTATCAAGCGCAGCCCAGCGATAAATTATTGAAATGGCTAGACGGCGAAGACGTGAAATCGCACTGGCTGCCCTGGCTTTCCAAGCAGATTCCGACCCTGCTCGCCATTGCCAAACCGGAACAGACGGCGCGTTTCACGGCGATGCTGCTGGAAGAACGTTACAGCGGCGGACAAATCGGCAACGCGCTTGCCGACGGTTTGCGGCTGCTGAAAGCGCAAGGGATGCACGAAAAAGCGTTTGAAAGCCTGCTCCGTCAGACTCGGCGTTGGCTGAAAACGCCGGAAACCCGCGAAATGTTGGAACAGAACCTGCGCGAATGGGCGGCGAAAATCGAAGGCGGCAATCCCGGAACTTGGGACAGGCTTAAAGCGGCGGTGAAATCGACCTTGGTGGAGAAAGTCGATGATTGGGCGGCAGAAAAAGCGTTGGCATGGATAGACGGCTATTTGGCAAGTGCGGACAAGCAGGACAACGCGCTGCGCCGACAATTCTTGGTGCAATACGACGAACTGACCGAACGCCTGACCGCATCGCGCCTGTGGCACCACCGTCTGGACAAATTCAAAAAACAGCTCGCGCAATCGTCCGCCCTGCAACGTCAAATCATGACCTTATGGCGCGGCATTTTGGACTGGGCGCGGGAAGATGTGGAAAAACAAGACTCTTTGTGCCAAGCGCAACTGGAAAAGCTGCTGCATCATATGCGTTCGCAAGCCCAGGCATACCCGCAATTTATGCGGCGGGCGGATGTGCGGATTTCGCTTTTGGTTCGGGATTTTGTGATGCGTTATAAAGATAAGGCCGCTTTGTTCGTCGCGGACAAAGTCAAAGGCTGGGACAGCCGCCTGATGGTGGAAAAACTGGAATTGAGCGTGGGCAAGGATTTGCAATATATCCGTATCAACGGCACGCTTGTCGGCGGACTGGTCGGACTGGTGATTTATACGGTATCGCTGTGGCTGGCGGGATAGTATGCAAAGAGGTCGTCTGAAAAGCCCAACGGCGCAAAAAGCAATCGGCATTTTATCCCTACTTCGTCCGTTTATGTCGATTGAAGCCGCTGTTTTCAGACGACCCCTTGCCTTTTCCGACGGTAAAATATCAATAACGCCATTTGCCTAATTTGATAAAATTACGGACCGATTTTTTGTGCCTGCCTGCTAAGGATGGTCTGTAAAACAGGTCGTCTGAAAGTTTCCCGGCCGCTTTTGACGGCTTGAATGTGAATTTCGCAGGCGGATACGGACGGCAACTTCAAGCCCGTTACGCCGTTCAGACGACCCCTATTTAAGATTGATATGTATAAGTTCCTCCCTATTGTCCACGTTTTGTCCAGACTGGGGCTGCTGTTTTCCATGGTGCTCGCAGTACCGACGCTGATGTCGTATTTTTTTCTGGACAACGCGTTTCCGGCGTTTGCCTACACGGCTTTGGCGACGACGCTGACCTCTTGCGCGGTTTGGCTGCTGACCTTCCATTTCCGCCGCGAGCTGCGCCCGCGCGACGGGTTTACGTTGGTTTTGATGTTGTGGCTGGCGTTTGCGCTGGTGGCGGCGATGCCGATCTATATTCACATCCCGGGCATCAGTTTTACCGATGCGTTTTTTGAGGCGATGTCCGGACTGACGACGACGGGCGCGACGGTCATGACGAGCTTGGACACGCTGGCTCCGTCGGTAAATTTTTGGCGGCATATGCTCAACTGGCTGGGCGGCATGGGTATCATCGTGCTGGCGGTTGCGATTCTGCCGATGCTGGGCGTGGGCGGAACGCAGCTCTTCAAGGCTGAAATTCCGGGGATGGACAAGGAAAGCAAAATGGCGCCGCGCATTTCGCAGGTGGCAAAAAAGCTTTGGTTCTTCTATACGATGACGACGGCGGCGGCTTTTCTGACGCTGCATTTTGCGGGAATGAGCTGGTTTGACGCGCTTTGCCATGCGATGTCGGCGGTGTCGCTAGGCGGTTTTTCGACACACGATGCCAGCATCGCTTATTTTGATTCGCTGACCGTCGAATGGGCGATTATGTTTTTCACGCTCTGGGGCGGTGTGAATTTTGCCACGCATTTCACGGCGCTGACACGGCGTTCGCTCAAATCTTATTGGCAGGACGAGGAATGCCGCGTACTGCTGGTGCTGCTGGCGGGCAGTATTTTGATGTCGGCGGTGTATCTGTGGCAGAAGGATTTTTATGCAACCTTTGGGGATTCGCTGCGTTTTGTCAGCTTCAACTTTGTCTCCATCGGGCTGGCAAGCGGTTTTTCCAACACGGATTTCGCACAATGGCCGCTGATTGTGTCGCTGTGGATGTTTTTCCTGTCCAACCTGTTGGCAAGCTCCGGCTCTATGGGCGGCGGCATTAAAAACGTGCGGGCGTTGGTCTTGTTCAAATTCAGCCTGCGCGAGATGATGATTCTGCTGCACCCGAAAGCGGTGCGTACGGTCAAGGTCAACGGACGCATGATTCCCGACCGCATGGCGCTGACGGTGATGGCGTTTATTTCGATTTATTTCATGACGACGATTGTGTTCAGCTTTTTGCTGATGGCGAGCGGGATGGAATTTATCTCCGCCTTCACCGCCGTCATCGCGTGTATTACCAATGCGGGCCCGGGCTTGGGCGAGGTCGGACCGGCGGGCAGCTATGCGGTATTGAGCGATGTGCAGAAATGGCTGTGTTCGGCTGTGATGCTGCTGGGCCGCTTGGAGATTTTTACAGTGTTGATTTTGCTGACACCGGCTTATTGGAAAAAATAAAGACAGGTCGTCTGAAAACGGATTTCGGATTTTCAGACGACCTTTTTGTTATCAGGTTTGCCATGCGTGCAAAGCGGTAAGCCTTGAAAAGGAGCGGCTCTGCGTTAAACTGCAAGAGCAAAACAAGCAACGCAAAGGAAATACGATGGATATCCTTACCCGCCTTCAAAACTTGCCGCCAAGCAAGTTTCATTACAGGCTTTTGGTGCTGGTCGGTATCGGCTGGCTGTTTGACGCAATGGATACCGGGCTGGTGTCGTTCACCCTGCCCGAGCTGGGCAAAGACTGGTCGCTGGCGCCTGCGCAATTGGGCTGGATTGTCAGCATCTCTTTTGTCGGCATGGCATTGGGTGCGGTCATCAGCGGCTGGTTTGCCGACCGCTTCGGCAGGAAAACCGTTTTTGCCGGGACGATGGCGGTGTACAGCGTGGCGACAGGTTTGTGCGCGTTTGCACCCAACCTGTCCGCACTTTTATTTTTCCGCTTCTTTGTCGGCGTAGGATTGGGCGGGCAGCTCCCCGTTGCGGTGTCCTTAGTCAGCGAATACGCCCCACCGAAAGTACGCGGACGCTTTATCGTCTTACTGGAAAGTTTTTGGGGGCTGGGCTGGCTTGCCGCCGCACTCGCTTCCTATTTCTTTATCCCAAAATTCGGCTGGCACAGCGCGTTTTTAATCGGCGCGCTGCCGATTGTGTATATCCCGCTGGTGTTGAAATTCATCCCCGAATCCGTACCCTACCTGCTCTCGCAAGGCAAAACGGACGAGGCGCACCGGCTGGTCAGCCGCTTGGAAGAGGAAGCGGAAATGACGCCCGCCGCAACAGCCATCGCACCGCCGCAAAAGGAAAAACAGCGCATCCGTTTCATACAACTATGGCAACAGCCTTTCGCACGACGCACGCTGATGCTGTGGCTGGTTTGGTTCGGCATCGTCTTTTCCTATTACGGCATTTTTACTTGGCTGCCGAAACTCTTGGTCGAACAAGGTAATACGGTGGTCAAAACCTTTGAATATGTGCTGGTAATGATTGTCGCGCAACTGCCCGGCTACATCGCGGCGGCGGCATTGGTGGAAAAAATCGGGCGCAAAGCGACTTTGGCGGGCTTTCTCGCCGCCTGCGCCGTCTGCGCGTGGTTTTTCGGACAAAGCAGCAGCGCCACCGAAGTGATGGCATGGGGCAGCCTAATGTCGTTCTTCAACCTCGGCGCATGGGGCGTTTTATACACCTACACGCCCGAACTCTACCCCCTCCGCTTCCGTGCCTTCGCCTCCGGCTGGGCGGGCGCAATCGGGCGCATCGGCGGCATTCTTGCGCCTATGGTGGTCGCCAAAATGGTCGGCGGCAGCGGCGGATTCGGCAATATATTCATGATGTTCGCCGGCGTGATGATGCTGATTGTATTGGTGATTTTGGCTTTAGGCGAAGAAACCAAAGGCAGGACGCTGGAAGACATCAACGGATAAGCGCCGTTCTTCAAATCATCCCGCCAAATATAGTGGATTAACTTTAAACCAGTACGGCGTTACCTCGCCTTGCCGTACTATC
>JVVZ01000453.1:0-9862 GCA_001062585.1 Neisseria meningitidis | reverse complement strand
CCGTACACGGCGGGCGTTGCCGCCTTGTCTCATTTTTATTTTAATCCACTATACAAACCGACTTCTTTGACAGAATACGGTTTCAATTCAAGCCCGATAGAAAAGGTCGTCTGAAAATCAAATTTTCAGACGACCTTTCGTTTACGTTTGAGACTTAATGCTCCAACCCCTCGGTATCGATTTTGACGATTTTGTCGGTTTTATCCTCCGGCAAAAGCAGATTCAGGATAACCGCCGTAATGCCGCCGGCGGAAATAGAGTTTTGGAACAAGACAGGCAGGTTTTTAAACACTTCCGGTTCAAACGCCACGCCCAAGCCCAAACCGACCGATGTTGCCGCAATCACCGCCTCACGCCTGCGGATGCCGTGGCTGACCAAAATCCGCACGCCCGCAATCGCAATCAGTCCGAACATCAAAACCATCGCCCCGCCTAAAACCGGACTCGGAATCGTCGTAAACGCGCGTCCGACGACAGGGAACAAACCCAGCAGCACCAAAATCACGGCAATATATTTGCCCACATGGCGCGAAGCCACGCCGGTCATCTGAATCACGCCGTTGTTTTGCGCGAAGGTGGTCAGCGGCAGTGAACCCAAAGCCGTCGCAATCACCGATACCAAACCGTCCGCCAACACGCCGCCGCGCAGGCGTTTGGTGTATTCCTCGCCTTCAATCGGCTGGTCGGACACCATTGCCGTCGCAGTCAAATCGCCGACCGCCTCAAATACGCTCAACAGGAAAATCGCGCCCGCCACAATAAATGCGTGCCAGTCGAAAGCAAAGCCATATTTAAACGGTACGGGCAGCGTAACCAGCGGCAGGTTTTGCAGTGCGGAAAAATCCACCTTGCCCAAAAACAGCGCGACGATGTAGCCGACAATCAACCCGACTGCGATGCCACTCATACGCAACAGCGGATTTTTCATGCAGTTGAATATCAACACAATCAACAACACCAGCGACGCCAGCCCCAAGTTTTCCATCGAGCCGAACGTGCCGTTCGCCTTCGCGCCGAAGCCGCCACCAAAATCAGTAATGCCAACGTGTACCAGACTCAAACCAATCAACATCACGACCACGCCGCTGACTGTCGGTGTAATTACTTTTTTCAAATACGGCAAAAGCCATGCCGAGAAACACACCAAAAACGCGCCGACAAACGACACGCCCAACAGCGTCGAAATCATCGCATCCTTGGTCAAAAAACCGCCCTCTTTCATCCCCGCGCCAAGCGCAATCATGACGGTGACGAACGAGAAATTCACAGACTGGATAGACAGCATCCCCGAACCGACCGGCCCGAAGCGGTTGACCTGCAAATAAGTGCCGACACCCGACGCGACCATCGCCATCGACACGAGATACGCCGTCATCTCCACCGGCAATTCCAGCGCGCCGCCCACAATCAGCGCGGGCGTAATCATCGGCACAAAAATTGCCAGAAGATGCGTTATCGCGCTTAATAAGGCATTTCCGAATGGCGGTTTGTCTTCCAAACCGTACACCAAATCAGGCGAATCCGCCTGTTTTTTCATTGTTTCAGCCATTGCAGTCTTTCTATCCGTTGTCAAACGTTAAAAATTTTTAAGGAACGAAATTGTAGCGAATCAAAGATTCCTTATCAATTCCAATCCTCCAGTGCAAAAACATCTCCTGCTGCCCAAATTCGAATTTCTTTGAATTTCCGCGCCAGACAGTCCTTCATTTTTAGACGGCATTTATGCGCTTAACACATTTTAATTCTTGACAGCACTTCCACCGCTTAAAACCAATAATTTTATGATTATAAAAAATATTATTTATTAAGATATGATAGCCCTTAAGCCTTTAAACCAACCGTCCGGCCGATATGTTTCACACAAACAACAAAGTAAGCTACAATCCGAAGCATAATCGACCTCACACAATGAATAAAAAGGTTTCCGTATGTTACAAGGTAGCTTGGTTGCCCTGATTACACCCATGAATCAAGACGGCAGCATCCATTACGAACAACTCCGCGATTTGATCGACTGGCACATCGAAAGCGGTACCGACGGCATCGTCGCCGTCGGCACGACAGGCGAATCTGCCACCCTCTCCGTCGAAGAACATTTAAGCGTAATCGAAGAAACGGTCAAACACGTCAACAAGCGCGTTCCCGTTATCGCCGGCACCGGCGCCAACAACACCCTCGAAGCCATCGCGCTCTCCCGCGCCGCCGAAAAAGCCGGTGCAGACTACACCCTCTCCGTCGTCCCCTATTACAACAAGCCCTCCCAAGAAGGCATTTACCAACATTTCAAAACCATCGCCGAATCCACCTCGATTCCGATGATTATCTACAACGTACCCGGCCGCACCGTCGTCAGCATGACCAACGACACCATCCTGCGCCTTGCCAAAATCCCGAACATCGTCGGCGTCAAAGAAGCCAGCGGCAACATCGGCAGCAATCTCGAATTAATCAAACACGCGCCCGAAGGCTTCACCGTCCTTTCTGGAGACGACCCTACCGGCCTGCCATTCATGCTCTGCGGCGGGAAAGGCGTTGTGACCGTTGCCGCCAATGTCGCCCCCAAACTCTTCGCCGATATGTGCCGCGCCGCCCTTGCAGGCGATATTGCGACCGCTCGTCAATTAAATGACCGCCTGATTCCGATTTATAACACTATGTTCTGCGAACCAAGCCCTGCCGCGCCCAAATGGGGCATATCCGCATTGGGCAAATGCGAACCTTATGTCCGCTTGCCACTCGTCCCCCTAACCGAAACCGGACAGGCAAAAGTCCGCGCCGCATTGCAAGAATCCGGACAACTCACCGCATAAACCGCAAAGGTCGTCTGAAAACCGTTTTCAGACGACCTGCCGTTAACCCATCACATCCCACAGGAAACCAATATGACTTATATGAAACCTGTCGTCGTAGCAATCGCCCTGATCAGCATAACTGCCTGTTCGGGCAACAAAAAAGACCTGCCTAAGCTGGACTACCAAACCCAGACACGCAAAATCGTCAAATTAGAAGTACCGCCTGATTTGAACAACCCCGATCAAGGCAACCTCTATCAAATACCCGCAGGCAGCGGCGCCGTCCGCGCCAGCGACCTGAGCCGCCGCACATCTGCAACCCAACAGGCCGCCAACTCCGAAGTCCTTAAATCCGTCAAAGGCGTCCGTTTGGAGCGCGACGGCAACCAACGCTGGATTGAAGTCCAAGGCAAATCCCCTGCCGAAATTTGGCCTCTGTTGAAAGCATTCTGGCAAGAAAACGGCTTCGACATCAAATCCGAAGAACCCGGCATCGGCCAAATGGAAACCGAATGGGCGGAAAACCGCGCCAAAATCCCGCAAGACGGCCTGCGCCGCCTCTTGGACAAAGTCGGCATGGGCGGTATCTATTCCACCAGCGAGCGCGATAAATTCATCATCCGCATCGAACAAGGCAAAAACGGCACGACCGACGTCTTCTTCGCCCACAAAGGCATGAAAGAAGTTTACGCCGACAAGAAAAAAGACACGACCATGTGGCAGCCTGCCGCCAACGACCCCAACCTTGAAGCCGCCTTCCTCGCACGCTTCATGCAATACTTGGGCGTCGATCAGCAACAAGCTGAGAACGCGCTGACCCAAAGCGTTGCCAAACGCAGCGGCAGCGAATTGGCACGAATCGACGGCAACACCCTGCTCGTCTCCGGCGACTACGGCCGCAACTGGCGCCGCACCGCGCTTGCCCTCGACCGCATCGGCTTGAATGTCTTGGGTCAAAACATCGAACGCCACGCCTTCTTGGTTCAACAGGCACCTAACGAAAGCGACGCCGTTTCCACGAAAAAACCGGGCTTCTTCGGCCGTATGCTGGGCAAAGGCAAAAAAGTTGAGAAACCGGCTGCCTACCCCGAGATCATCGTATTCGTCGAGCCAATCAACGGCGGTTCGCGCATCAGCCTCTTGAACAAAGACGGCAGCGCATACAAAGGCAGCGATGCCTCTACGCTCATCAGCCGCCTGCATACAGAACTGCGTTAAGCAATCCGATGTCACAACAGGTCGTCTGAATTTGAATCTAAACTGCGCCTCAAATCTCGGACGCCCGTAAAAGCCTATTCAGGCGCTCCCTATTAAGCCGGGTTCTGCATAAACAGGACTCGGCTTTTTCCATCTTAAACTGCAACGCTCCCGTTTGCAGCAATTCATACAACCATCCGCCTGCTTCATCCGCCTTTAAGCAGTATCATACTGATCGGGATATCACGCTACTCGTTGCTTCAACGGCAACCTGCCCTTCCCTATCTGGCGGGGTATTTAGCATGTTCCGATTATGAGAAGAGGTCGTCTGAAACCAAATTTTCAGTTTCAGACGACCTTTTACCGTATCAGCAACCTTGTCCCTTCCCCCGTCCTGCGGGGGAAGGTTAGGATGGGGGTGGCTTCGCGGCTTTAGGCAAAATCAAAAATGAATGACGGTTTTCAGACGACCTTTGAGGTCGTCTGAAAACCGTACAAGCCTTACAGCAACACTTTCTCCACGCCGCCGTTGTTGGCTTTTTTCACAAACTCGTCCAGCCAATTTTCGCCGAGGATGTGTTTCGCCATTTCGATGACGATATAGTCGGCGGGCATGTCGTTGTCGTCGGCGTAGCGGCTCAGTCCTTGCAGGCAGGCGGGGCAGGAGGTGAGCATTTTGACGGGTTCGCCCTGCGGCAGTTCTTTGAGGTTTTTCTCGATTTCTTCCTGTTTGCGGAATTTGACTTGGGTGGCGATGTCGGGGCGTTTGACGGCGAACATGCCGGATTCGCCGCAGCAGCGGTCGCTTAAGACGACTTTCTGCCCCATGAGGCTGCTTGCCATTTGGGTGGCGTTCATGGTTTTGATGGGCGTGTGGCAGGGGTCGTGGTAGAGGTATTGCTGACCTTTCACGCCGTTCAGTTTCACGCCTTTTTCGAGCAGGTATTCGTGGATGTCGATGATGCGGCAGCCGGGGAAGATTTCTTCGAAGCGGTATTTTTCGAGCTGGTCGTAGCAGGTACCGCAACTGACGACGACGGTTTTGATGTCGAGGTAGTTGAGGGTGTTCGCCATGCGGTGGAAGGCGACGCGGTTGTTGGTGCTCATCTGCTCGGCTTTTGCCTTGTTGCCGCCCGCATCTTGCGGATAGCCGCAACACATATAGCCGGGCGGCAAGACGGTTTGTACGCCGACATGCCAGAGCATGGCTTGAACAGCGAGTCCGATTTGGCTGAACAAACGCTCGGAACCGCAGCCGGGGAAGTAGAACACGGCTTCGGCATCTTCGGGCGCGGCGGGGTTGCGGATGATGGGGATGCTTTTGTCGTCTTCTATGCCGAGCATGGAGCGCGGTGTTTTGGCGGGCACGCTTTTAGGCAAGGGACGGTTGATGAAGTGGATGATTTGTTCTTTGACCGGTGCGGTGCCGACGGTGGCTTTGGGTTCGGCTTTTTGTTTTTTGGTACCGACGGGCAGGAGTTTGCCGATTTTGTAGGCGAAATTCTGCGCGGGGAAGCCGGTTTGTATCATGGCGGCGCGCAGGGCTTTGATGGTTTTCGGGCCGGTGGCGTTCAGGAACGCCATGCCCATCGATGCGGCGGGTGCAAAGCGTTTGTGGCCGGAATCGGCAAGGTAGTTGCGGATGGCTACGGTTACGTCGCCGAAGTCGATGTTGACGGGGCAGGGTTTGACGCAGCGGTGGCACACGGTGCAGTGGTCGCCGATGTCCATGAGTTCTTCGAAGTGTTTGATGGAAACACCGCGGCGGGTTTGTTCTTCGTACAGGAAAGCTTCGGTCAACAGCCCCACGCCGAGGATTTTGTTGCGCGGGCTGTACAGCAGGTTGGCGCGCGGGACGTGGGTGGAACAAACGGGTTTGCATTTGCCGCAGCGCAGGCAGTCTTTGACGGAATCGGCAATGGTGCCGAGGTCTGATTTCTCCATAATCAGCGATTCCGCGCCCAACAGCTCGAAAGACGGCGTGTAGGCGTTGCGTAAGTCCGAGCCTTTCATCAGTTTGTGACGGTTGAAGGTGTGTTTGGGGTCGACTTGGTTTTTGTAGTCCCAAAACGGCTGTAAATCTTCATCGGTCAGAAATTCGAGCTTGGTGATGCCGATGCCGTGTTCGCCGGAAATCACGCCGCCGAGCGAGCGGGCAAGTTTCATAATGCGTTCGACCGAACGGTAGGCCGTCTGAAGCATTTGGGCGTCGTCTGAATTGACGGGGATGTTGGTGTGGACATTGCCGTCGCCGGCGTGCATATGCAGGGCGACGAAGACACGCCCGCGCACGGTTTTGGCGTGGATTTTGCCCAAACCTTCGATGATTTTGGTGTCGGTTTTGCCGCTGAAGATTTCAGCGAGCGGTTTCATTACGTCTTCTTTGACGGACACGCGCAGACGGAAGTCGCGGAATGCGGTGAAACAGCTCTCGTCGTCTTTGGCTTCGGGCGCGGCATGGACGGTTGCGCCGTAGCGGGCTTTGTAGTCGGCAAGCGGTGTATCCAGATTGGCGAGCAACCAGTCCCAACGCTCTTTGACGGCGGAAACGTGGGCAAGGGCGTGTCTGCCGCGTTCGCCCAAAAGTTCGGCGGTCGGCAGGTCCGTGCCCATTTTGTCGATGGGGAGTTTGCCCGAAAGATATTGCTCCAATGCGGCGCACAGGGTGAGTTTGTTTTGGATGGAAAGCTCGATGTTGATGCGTTCGATACCATCCGAATACTCGCCCAGCCGTTCCAGCGGAATCACCACGTCTTCGTTGATTTTAAAGGCGTTGGTGTGTTTGGCGATGGCGGCGGTGCGGCTGCGGTCGAGCCAGAAGGTTTTGCGCGCTTCGGGCGACACGGCGATAAAGCCTTCGCCGTCGCGGGCGCGGGCAAGTTCGCAGATGTGTTCGGCGGCTGCCGCTACGGCGGCTTCGTCGTCTGAAACTACGTCCGCCAGCAAGACCATTTTCGGCCGTCCTTTACCTGCCGCTTTGGTGGCGTAGCCGACGGCGCGGACATAACGCCAGTCCAGATGCTCCAAACCCGCCAGCCGCACGCTGTCGTGGGCGAGCAGGAAATCGCGGATTTCAACGATAGAAGGCGTGGCGGTGGCGACCGTACCGAAAAACTCCATACACACGGTACGCGTGTATTTCGGCATTTTGTGCAACACGAAGGCGACGCTGGTAATGATGCCGTCCGTGCCTTCTTTTTGCACGCCGGGCAGACCGCTCAAGAATTTGTCGGTAACGTCTTTGCCCAAACCGACTTTGCGGAATTTGTGGCCGGGAATTTCCAAGCGTTCGGTTTTAACGACATTGAGGCCGTCTGAATCCAGCGTGTGCACGTCGAACACGGCGGTTTCTTCGTCGTGGATTTTGCCGAAATTGTGGCGCACGCGCTCGATGCGCAGCCATTCGCCCTGCGGGTTGACCATCTGCCAGTAGGCAAGGTTGTCCAGCGCCGTCCCCCACAGCACGGCTTTTTTGCCGCCCGCGTTCATCGCCACATTGCCGCCCACGCAGGACGCGTCGGCGGAAGTCGGATCGACGGCGAACACCAAACCCGCCTGATGCGCGGTTTCTTCCACCCGCCGCGTTACCACGCCCGCGCCGCAATGGATAATCGGATGCTTGCCGTCCAAGCCCGCCAGCTCGACAAATTCCACGCCGCGATGCTTGTCCAGCTTTTCCGTATTGATGACCGCGCTGTTCGCATCCAAAGGCACCGCGCCGCCTGTATAACCCGTGCCGCCGCCGCGCGGGATAATGACCAAATCCAGCTCGATTAAGGCGCGCACCAAAGGCGCGACTTCCGCCTCCGTGTCGGGATTGACGACGACAAACGGATATTCGACGCGCCAGTCGGTCGCATCGGTAACGTGTGTTACCCGCGCCAGCCCGTCAAACATAATATTGTGCGGCTTGGTGATTTTGCTCAAACGCTCCAAAATCTGCCGCCGCTTTTGGCGCGTTTCGTCAAAGCTGCCGTCAAAACGCTCGACCGCCTTTTCCGCCGCAGCGATCAATACATCGACTTGCGGATTGTCGTCGCGGCGTTTGCGGATTTCGTTCAAACGGTGGCGCATTTCGCGCACCAGCGCGGCGCGGCGTTTCGGATGCTCCAGCAAATCATCGACCAGATACGGATTGCGCACGACCACCCAAATATCGCCCAACACTTCAAACAACATCCGCGCCGAACGCCCTGTCCTGCGCTGTCCGCGCAAGTCCTGCAGAATCTGCCACGCCTCATCGCCCAACAGGCGGATGACGATTTCGCGGTCGGTGTAGGAAGTATAGTTGTAGGGAATTTCCCGAATACGCTGCGGGGCGGTAGTCGTGGTCATGGTGGCGGTGTGTCCGTATGATTATTGGTACGGCGAAACTGCGGAAAGCTGCGGCATGATTTCGCCGTATTTTTATGAAAAGGTCGTCTGAAAGTGCAGCTTCAACGAAGCTAAAATGATTTTCAAAACAATCAGAACAACTCGTTGGAAAAGCGATAATGTAGTTTAAATTCCGATGTTTTTCAACGGAAAAGGCGAAAAATGTTTCAATAGGAATAATTTTCAAAAAGGCGGATATTGTTGACAATTTAAAGGTAAAAAGACTTTTCAGACGACCTTCGACGCCGCCGCGCTTGAGTTTTCCCGTAAAACAGTTATAATGCCACTCTCTTACGGCGGGTCTCCCCGCATGGTAATTCGGAACAACGGGTCAGGGGCGGAAGCCAGCAGCCCACTCCGATGCGTCAGTGCCGGGGGTCTGGCTCGCCACCCTATTAAAAAAACACCGAAGATTAATTAATCTTCGGTGTTTTTGCTTTTGTAGAATCCGGGATGGGGAAAAGGTCGTCTGAAAACCTATTGAATGCACCTACTCAAATAACGGCAAGGCATTGCATCCGTTTGTAACGGTAAGGCAACATCAAGCATTTTTCTCATTGGCACGCCCTAAGTAAATAGCAATCAGGGTCAACACGGCGCCGCTCCATTGGAGGGCGTTGATCGGTTTATCCAACCAAAAATAGTCTATCAACAAAGCGGCAACGGGTTCGGAGAGCAACAGCAGTCCGGTCAGCGAGAATGACAATAAGGGAATGGCGTAGGCTATCATGCCCCATGCGAAACACTGCATCACTGCGCCGTAAATCAATACCAGCCCGATATCGCGCATGGTGGCGGGATAGAGGGCGTGGCTGTCAAACAATATGGACGGGATGATGAGGGATAACGCGCCGCCAAAGCTCAAAATCATCATCATCGGGAACAGGGAGGTTTTCTCGATTTGGTGGGTTTTGTGGATACACACCATAGACAATGCGAGCATCCCGCCCGAAGTGATGCCGCTGATAAAGCCCCAGACAGCGTTGCCGTTGTGTCCGAACTCAGGGCTGCCGATAAGGGCGACGCCGCTGATGGCGAGAATGAGGCTGAACATTTGCGGTTTGCTCAAGCGTTCGCCGAAAAAGAAGAAACCGATGGCGGAGAGGAAAAATATCTGCAAGCTGTTGAGCAAGGTGGAAATACCGGGACCGACGGCGTGTATGCTTTCATGCCACAGCGACAGGTCGAATGCCAAAAACACGCCGGAGAGCATGGCGGTGTAGATGGCTTTTCTGCTTTTGGGCAGCTTTTGCCCGAAAAGACGAGACAGCAGCCAAAAAATCACCGCCGCTATCACCAGCCGCCAAAATGCGATGGCGTAAGAGCCGACGTCGACAAATTTGACAATCAAGCTGCCCAATCCGAAAACGACGCAGCCGACGACCAGCAAAGGGGCGGCATGCGAATGATGCGGCTTATTCATAACGTTCTCTATTCTCTTTGTTTTATAGTGGATTAACTTTAAACCATTACGGCGTTGCCTCGCCTTAGCTCAAAGA
>JVVZ01000452.1:0-1672 GCA_001062585.1 Neisseria meningitidis | reverse complement strand
TTTGAGCTAAGGCGAGGCAACGCCGTACCGGTTTAAAGTTAATCCACTATATTTATTCACCTGCCGACACTGTTCATGTTCCGTTTTCCCGCTCTATCATCCTTGACACTGCCTGATGACAGTGATTTAATTTCCTAATATGATTAATAATCATTTTTAATCAATTATGGAAAAGCAGATTGTTTGGACATCGCGCCAATCCGCGCCTAAAGCCTTTCCCGAACGGCAGGCGTTGATGCCGATATGGGGCGGCATACCGATTCCCCGTCCGCAATGGCAAAATATTTGGCGGCAGAAGCTCCCCCATGCCGCCGACTCCGACGCGCTTGCCTATCTGCACATCCCTTTCTGCGCCAACCACTGCGTGTTCTGCGGCTTCTACCGCAACGCGTGGAAAGAGAGTTACAGCAGCGTTTACACCGACAAAATTATCGAAGAAATGGCGGCGGAAGCCGAAATCCGTCAGGGCAACGGCAAAATCCGCGCCGTCTATTTCGGTGGCGGCACGCCCACCGCGCTGCAAACCCCAGACCTCGCCAGGCTCATCCGCGCCTGTTACCAATACCTGCCGATTGCCGACGACTGCGAGTTCACCATCGAAGGCCGCATGAGCCATTTCGACATAGAAAAAGCCCAAGCCTGCATCGAAGCGGGTGCCAACCGCATTTCCATCGGCGTGCAAACTTTCGACACCGCCATCCGCCGCCGCCTCGGCCGCAAACACGGCGGCGACGAAGCCTTTGCCTATCTGGAAAAACTGTGTGAAATCAATGCCGTCATCGTTGTCGATTTGATGTTCGGCCTGCCCAACCAAACCGACGCCGTTTGGCAAAACGACCTCGAACGCGCCACCGCCCTGCCTTTGTCCGGACTCGACACCTACGCCTTCAACCTCTATCCCATGCTGCCCATCAACCGCATGGTGGAGAAAGGCGCATTTCCCGCCCCGCCCGGTTTCGACGTTCAGGCAGACCAATACGCCTACGCAGTCGAAACGCTGGCGCAAAAAGGCTGGAACCAAGTCAGCAACAGCCATTTCGCCTATCCCGGCCGCGGCGAACGCAACCGCTACAATACCCTAGTTAAATCTAATATCCCCTGCTGGGCGTTCGGCTCCGGCGCAGGCGGCAACTTCGGCGGCTTCAGCTATCAGGTGCAGGGCGATTTGGACAGCTACCTCGCTACTCCGAAAGGCGAAAAAAACATCGCCTTCATGAGCGGCCACAGCCCGAACAAAACCCTGCTCGGACAAGTGCAGCACGACATGGAAACAGGCCGTCTGAATCCCTCGCTGTTTGACGGCAACGCCGCCGCGCAGAAAATGATTGCCCAATGGCAGGCAATGCAACTCTTTGAAGAACAAGATTCGGACGGCCTCATCCGCCTGAACACCAGCGGCCGCTACTGGTCGCCCACCCTCATCCGCAAACTCATGCTCACCCTTCCGACCCAAGAAAAGGATCAAACCATGCAAAAACTTTCATCCGAACAACAAATCATGTTGCGCCAATCATTGGAAAAAAATCCCGGCCAAGTGCTCGAAATGCTCGCCGCGCAAAACCAATGCAGCTTTGAAGACGTCATCCGCTGCCTGCCCGAAAACTGCATCCGCCAAACCGAAGGCAGCCGCATCGTCGAAATCCTGCAAGCCGTCGCCGCTTGGGACGAAGCC
>JVVZ01000451.1:0-11522 GCA_001062585.1 Neisseria meningitidis | reverse complement strand
AGACGACCTCCGATATCGTATTAATCCGAAAAAGGATGCCCTTATGAAAAAACTATTTTTAATCGCATTGGGCTTGGTAAGTTTTAATGTAAATGCCGACCCTACCTATGATGCAACCAGAGGGGCGTTGCAAAACAATTCGGCATTGTGTGGTTATGGTTATAACCCGAACTGTTCCTCAGGCAGCCGCAGCGCACCACCCACGAAAAAAATTATCTACCACGACGTGAAAGTTCCTTCTAAATTTGGGGCTTTGGCATACAGTCAAAAGACGGGATATCTTGCCGGTTCGTTGAATCAGAACTCTTTAGCCGAAGCCCAAAGAGAAGCAGTCAAAAATTGTCGGCAAGGCAGTCGCAATACGCCTTGCAAAGCCATCGCATGGGTGAGGAACGGCTGTATCGCAGCAGCGGAAGGAAAAATTAATAACAAGTTTGTTGTAATCGATGGGGCGGGTCCGCAGGGAACCGCCGAGCAAACAGCGTTGCAAAATTGCAGGGCGGGCGGGGCGACCGAATGTAGAATCTTAGCCCCCGAAGGCTGCTCCCTGCCTCAATTGCAATAATCAAATCCTGAATAAAGGTCGTCTGAAAACAAGATTTCAGACGACCCTTTTGTTTCAAGCAATGTAATGCAACCGTTCGGGCGGGGTTTGGCGTTGATGCCCGCTTATTCGTACTCGGGGTAGAGCGGCATGGTGCCGGCTTCTTCGAAGGTCGAGTGTGCTTTGACTTCTTGCAGGCGGCGGCTGATGCGGCGGGTGACGGCTTCGGCTTCGTTTTGGTGGTCTATGGTCAGTCCCGGGACGGTTTTGCCGAAAAGTTCGGCATCGAGCAGACGCTCGGCGTGGATGCCGGGGCGGTAGTTGTGTCTGACGGCGGGGTCGCGTTCTTCAAAGAGGTAGCCGACGACGCTGTCGCGGGTCAGTGCGATGCCGAGTGCGGCATCTTCGCCGCCGAAGATTCGGAAGAGTTCGTCTTGCGGAAAGCCGCCGCAGGCGAGAAAGATGCTGCGGCGGAATACGGTGTTGCCGCCGACGGTCATTTGCAGCCGTTCCCATGCGGTGGGGAATTGCGGGTGGTTGAGGTAGTGTTCGGGAAAGCCGATCGGGCGTAGTTTGAGGCGGACCAGGCTGAGGTAGGAATAGGCTTCCAAGCCTAGGTAGGCGGCATTGAGGACGTTATTTTCATAGACGTCGTCGGCGTCGAGGAAGGCGATGAAGTCGGCTTGGCTTTGCATGGCGCCCCAGTTGCGGGCTTTGGCGGCGCCGCCGTTTTCGAGCATGTATTCGCAGCGGACTTTGGGATGGATGGCGGCGAGGTCGCTCATGATAAGGCGTGTGTCGTCGATGGAGGCATCGTCAATTAGCCAGACGTTTTCGACGGCGGGTTGGGAAACGGCGCTCTCGACAGCCGCTTGAAGGGTGGCGGCGGAGTTGTAGCAGGGGATGATGACGTCTAGTGTGGGTCTCATAATGTGATGCTTTAAGGGGTTGTTGTGTCAAAAGGTGGGGAAAGGTCGTCTGAAAACGGTATATTGGGTTTTCAGACGACCTTTTGGTATTGCCTGATGCGGATTACAACACTTTTACAATGCTTTCGCACAGGTAGTCGATGTTGTCATCGGTAATGCCGGCGACGTTGATGCGACCGGAGCGCACGGCGTAGATGGCGAACTCGTTTTTCAGGCGGTCGACTTGTTCGGGCGTGAGGCCGCTGAAGGAGAACATGCCGTTTTGTTCGATGATGAAATCGAAGTCTTGATTTGCGCCTTTGGCTTTGAGCAGTTCGACGAATTTTTGGCGCATGGCTTTGATGCGGCCGCGCATTTCGTCGAGTTCGGCAATCCATTGTGCTTTCAAATCCGCGTCTTTCAACACGAGGGCGATGGTGTTCGCGCCGTGTGAGGCGGGGTTGGAGTAGAGGGTGCGGATGATGGTTTTGACTTGGCTGTGGGCACGGGCGGCGGTTGCTTCGTCTTCTGCGACTAAGGTAAATGCGCCGACACGTTCGTTATACATGCCGAAGTTTTTGGAATAGGAGCTGGCGATGAGCAATTCTTTGTTGTATTTCAGGAAAGTGCGCAAGCCGTATGCGTCTTCTTCGAGGCCGTTGCCGAAGCCTTGGTAGGCGAAATCAAACAGGGGCAGCCAGCCTTTTTCGGCGGAGAGTTTGGCGAGGGTTTCCCATTGTTCGGGCGTGGGGTCGATGCCGGTGGGGTTGTGGCAGCAGCCGTGCAAGAGGACGACGTCGCCTTTTTGCGCTTGGCTCAGGTCTTCAAGCATGCCGTCCCAGTCCAAGCCGTGTTTGGCGGCGTCGTAGTAGCGGTAGGGCTTGTCTTGGATGCCGACGGCTTTGAAGATGGCGTTGTGGTTGGGCCATGTGGGGTTGGAAATCCAGACGGTTTGTGCGTTCAACTGGCGTTTGGCGAACTCGGCGGCAATACGCAATGCGCCTGTGCCGCCGAGGCTTTGGGCGGTTTTGGCGCGGCGGCTGGCGATGATTTCGTGGTCTGCGCCAAAGAGGAGGATTTGGGTTTGTTCGTTGTAGTCGGCAACGCCGTCGATGGTGAGGTAGTTTTTGGTGGTTTCGCTCTCGAGCAGGCGTTTTTCGGCTTCTTTGACGGCTTTGACGATGGGTGTCGCGCCGGATGCGTCTTTATAAACGCCAATGCCGAGGTTGACTTTTTCGGGACGGGTTTCGGCTTTGAATGCTTCGCCCAAGCCTAAGATGGGGTCGGCGGGGGCGGCTTCGATGTGCTTGAAGAACATGATTTCTCGCTTTGAAAAAAATGAAGGGACGGGATATTTCCTTTGGGATTTTACGCTGTTTCAGGTCGTCTGAAAATGAATGCGGCAGGTTTTGCGCAAATGGTTTACATCATGCCTTTGATGCCGGCAAGGATGATGCCGTAGCGCAGGATTTTTCCGGTCAGGAGCATGAGTGCGGAGGTATAGGGGTTGAGCCTGAGCCAGCCTGCGGCAATGGGCAGCGCGTCGCCGATGACGGGCAGCCAGGCAAACAAAAGGGGCAGGGTCCCCCAGCGTCGGAGCAGGCGCAGGGTCTTTTCAGACGACCTTTTCTTGGACGGAATCAGCCGCCCCATCCAATAGGAAACCATGCTGCCCAAGCCGTTTGCCAGTCCGGCGCACAACCACGCGCCGTATGCCTGTTCGGGATAGGTGTAGATAAACGCGGCGAAGGCGGCTTCGGACGTGCCGGGCAGGATGGTGGCGGAGGTAAAGGCGGAGGCGGCGAGTCCGAGATAGGCGTAAATGAGGGGCATGGCGGATAAGTTTGCGTCAGGTCAAAGGTCGTCTGAAATAAGATTTTAAGTCGTTTGCGGGTAGGTTAATTGTAAAATTCAGACGGATTCTGTCTATAAAAATGCGTTATCAGACAGAATCTTGCTGAAACTCTATGTAGTCGGCGCATTTCCAGTGTTTGCAAGAATGGCAAAAGCCAGTATGATTCGGCCCGTTATTAACGGATATTAACTGTTTGTACGGTCAATTCCAATAAATCGAAAGGCAAATCATGTCTACGCCATCACAACAAAACCATAATCCCGCGCTGGTCGTCCTGACCACGCTCTTCTTCATGATGGGTTTCATTACCTGCATGAACGACATCTTGATTCCGCATCTGCAAAAAATTTTCACGCTAACTAATTTTCAGGCGATGCTGGTTCAGTTCTGCTTCTTTACCGCCTATGCCATCATGTCGATTCCGATGGGGCATCTCGTCGGTAAAATCGGCTATAAAAACGGCGTCATCGGCGGCTTCTTGCTGACCGCCGTCGGATGCTTGTTGTTTTATCCTGCCGCAGACAGCCAATCTTACCCGACTTTCTTGGGCGCGCTCTTCATTCTTGCTTCGGGTGTCACCCTGTTGCAGGTTGCGGGTAATCCGTATGTGACCCTGCTGGCGAAACCGGGCAAAGAATCCGCTACGCTGACTTTGGTGCAGGCATTCAATTCATTGGGTACGACTATTGCTCCGATAATCGGTGCACATTTCATTTTGGCAGATGCGGCTCAGAAAGCCAGCAAAGCCGAGCAAATCGCCTCCGTCCAAATCCCTTATTTGGGTTTGGCGGGATTGTTGATCCTCCTCGCCGTTTTCGTAAAAATGATCCGTCTGCCCGATGCGCGCAAAATTGCCGTTGAGGAAAGCGAACACAATCACGACGGCAAAACCAGTGTGTGGCAATACAAACACCTTATTCTCGGTGTGGTCGGCATTTTCTGCTACGTTGGCGCGGAAGTATCCATCGGCTCTTTCATGGTCAATATTTTGGGCTTCCTGAAAGGATTGAGCCATGCCGAAGGTGCAAAACTGCTGTCGTACTACTGGGGCGGTGCCATGGTCGGACGCTTCCTCGGTTCGGCGGTGATGGCTCGAGTCGCGCCGAACCGCTACCTTGCCTTTAATGCCTCGGTTGCCACCGCCTTGCTCGTCATTGCCATCATGGTTGGTAAAGGCAATGCCGACATCGCCATGTGGGCGTTGATTGCCATCGGTTTTTTCAACTCCATCATGTTCCCGACCATCTTCTCGCTGGCGACCAAAAATCTCGGCAAATTCACCAATTCTGCTTCAGGTATTCTTTGTACCGCCATCGTTGGCGGTGCGCTGATTCCCGTCTTGCAAGGTAAGATTGCTGATGATTTCGGTATGATGATTTCTTATGTTGCACCTGCCGTGTGCTACCTCTACATCGTCTTCTTTGCCCTCAAAGGTTATAAAGCCGACGAGTAAGCATGGTTTGAACGGAAGGTCGTCTGAAAACTTGGAAATCAGGTTTTCAGACGACCTTTTCTTTGCGGCGGACTTGTAAACCTGACCCGCCCAAACCGAGGTCGTCTGAAAATACGGCAACAGATTTTAACCGGAGCTTAAACCCGTTTTCAAAAGACAAAATGCGTCCGCAATACGGTCTGACTGACTTATGGCATAATGCTGGCGGCAAAAATACAGGAGGTCTTCATGTCGAAAATCATCTTATTGCACGGACTGCACATGCACTCTTGGGTGATGAAACCTTTAGCGGATATGCTGGCAAAGCAGGGCTTTGACGTTGCCCTGTTCGGTTATTACAGCGTCTGGCACACCATGCCGCAGCACACGCAGGCGTTGGCAGAGTTTGTTGAAAAACACGATACGGGCGAGCCTCTGCATTTTGCCGGACACAGTCTGGGCGGGCTGGTGTTGCGCCACTTTGCCGCCGCCCATCCCGAAAAAATTACCGGACGCATCGTTACCTTCGGCACGCCCCACCAAGGCAGCAGGGCTGCGCAAAGGGTGTTCCGGCTCGGATTGAAAACGCCTGTACTCGGCGGCGCGTATCGCGATGCGCTTGACGGCGGCACGCCCGATTTGCCCGAACATATCGAACTGGGCAGCATCGCCGGCAACAAGCCGCTCGGGCTGGGGCGCGTATTGGGCTTGCACGGCGAACACGACGGTACGGTTTTGGTCAGCGAAACCCGTTGCCCGAATATGCGCGACCACGTTATCTTGCCCATCAGCCACAGCGGTATGCTGTTTAAACACATTACTGCCGAGCAGACCGCAACATTTTTGCGCGAAGGGCAGTTTAATCATGATAAAAAGAAATAATACGGCTTTATTTTTAAAATAAGGATATTTTATTTCAAAAAATTAAATTTAAAACCATATCGCATCAACTAAAATCCGTTATTACATTCATAAAAAATCACGGGGTCGTCTGAAAAGCGGTTTTTCAGACGACCCTGTGTGCTAAACTTCGTTAAATACACACAAAACAGGCAAAGCAATATGTTTACATTCAAATCACTGCTCGACATGCCGCGCGGAGAAGCTCTTGCCGTCGTCGTGGCGTTAATCGGGGCGATGGGTTACACCATCATTTCGCTGGGCTGGCTGCCCCATATGTCCATCATTGCCGCCATTACCGTCCTGATCCTTTACGGTCTCGCGCGCGGGTTGAAATATAACGATATGCAAAAAGGCATGGTCGGCGCGGTGGGGCAGGGCATGGGCGCGATTTACCTGTTTTTCTTCATCGGACTGATGGTCAGCGCGCTGATGATGAGCGGCGCGATTCCGACGCTGATGTATTACGGTTTCGGGCTGATTTCCCCCACTTATTTCTATTTCTCCGCGTTTGCGCTCTGTTCCGTCATCGGCGTGTCCATTGGCAGCAGTTTGACCACTTGCGCCACCGTCGGCGTTGCTTTCATGGGTATGGCGGCGGCGTTTCATGCCGATTTGGCGATGACGGCGGGTGCGATTGTTTCCGGCGCGTTCTTCGGCGACAAAATGTCCCCGCTCTCCGATACCACGGGCATTTCCGCCTCCATCGTCGGCATTGATTTGTTCGAGCACATTAAAAACATGATGTACACCACCATTCCCGCGTGGCTCATCAGCGCGGCATTGATGCTGTGGCTCTTGCCCAATGTTGCCGCCCACGATTTGAACAGCGTCGAATCCTTCCGCAGCCAGCTTGAAGCGACGGGCTTGGTGCACGGCTATTCGCTGATTCCGTTTGCGCTGTTGGTCGTGTTGGCGCTGTTGCGCATCAACGCCGTCGTCGCCATGCTCTTCACCATCCTCGCCGCGCTTGCGGTAACTTATTTCCACAGTACGCCCGACTTGAACCAGCTCGGCGCATGGTTTTACGGCGGCTACAAACTCGAAGGCGAAGCGTTTCAAGACATCGCCAAACTCATTTCGCGCGGCGGTTTGGAAAGCATGTTCTTCACGCAAACCATCGTGATTCTCGGCATGAGTTTGGGCGGATTATTGTTTACGCTCGGCGTGATTCCGTCGCTGCTGGACGCCATCCGCGCGTTCCTGACTACCGCCGGACGCGCTACATTCAGCGTTGCCGCCACGTCGGTCGGCGTCAATTTCCTCATCGGCGAACAATATTTGAGTATTTTGCTTTCCGGCGAAACCTTCAAACCCGTGTACGACAAGCTCGGACTGCATTCGCGCAACCTTTCGCGCACGCTGGAAGACGCGGGTACGGTCATCAATCCGCTTGTGCCGTGGAGCGTGTGCGGCGTGTTCATCAGCCACGCCCTCGGCGTACCCGTTTGGGAATACCTGCCTTACTCCTTCTTCTGCTATTTGAGCCTGATTTTGACACTGCTGTTCGGTTGGACAGGTCTGACGTTGAGCAAGAAAGAAACCGCGTAAAGCAGCGGGATAGAAAGGTCGTCTGAAAACCTTCGGCATAGGTTTTCAGACGACCTTTTGCGTTATAATCGGGCAAACGATAAAGACACACACCAATCTTACCCGTACCCCCATGAACAAACAGATCCGCCAAGAAATTTTCGAGCGTTTCCGCGCTGCCAATCCCCATCCGACCACCGAGCTTCATTTCAATTCACCCTTCGAGCTTTTGATTGCCGTTTTGCTGTCGGCGCAGGCGACCGACGTGGGCGTGAATAAGGCGACGGCAAAGCTGTTTCCGGTTGCCAATACGCCGCAGGCGATGTTGGATTTGGGTTTGGACGGCGTGATGGAATACACGAAAACCATCGGGCTTTATAAAACCAAGTCCAAACACATCATGCAGACTTGCCGCATCCTGCTGGAAAAATACAACGGCGAAGTGCCAGAAGACCGCGAGGCTTTGGAATCGTTGCCGGGCGTGGGGCGTAAGACGGCAAACGTGGTGTTGAACACGGCGTTCGGCCATCCCGTCATGGCGGTCGATACGCACATCTTCAGGGTGTCCAACCGTACCAAAATCGCGCCGGGCAAGGATGTACGCGAGGTGGAAGACAAGCTGATGCGCTTTGTGCCGAAAGAGTTTTTGATGGATGCGCACCATTGGCTGATTCTGCACGGACGCTACACCTGCAAGGCGCAGAAGCCGCAATGCGGGAAGTGCATCATTAATGATTTGTGCGAGTATGGTGCGAAGTTGATGTAAACATTGATAAATTGTAAACAATCAACAAAACAACCTTTCTATCAGGTTAAAATTTCTGACGGCATTTTTTTATTTAAAATGAAATGCTTGAAAAAATATGGGCAAAAGGTAAAATTCGACCTTATCGGGTTGGAAAATGAGAAAAGTTTCAGACGACCCTCTATTTTTAAGATGCAAGAACACAATCCGTTATTCGGAAAAGGAAACGCGGTGCGCGAAAAAATGAACAAATACAGATACTTTGCTTTGGTAACGGCTTCTGCGCTGGCCTTGGGCGGTTGTGACAAGATCAGCAGCTTCTTCGGCGGCGACAGTAAAAGCGAAGAATTCGTACAAAGAATCGAACCTTCCAAAGACGACGGCAGCGTCGGTATGCTGCTGCCCGATTTCGCACAATTGGTGCAAAACGAAGGTCAGGCGGTGGTCAATATCCAAGCTTCTCCCGCAGGGCGTGCCGCAGGCAGCGGGCAGTCTGAAGAGCAGGGCATGGACTTGAGCCAATTCCCTGACAACGACCCGTTTTACGAGTTTTTCAAACGCCTTGTCCCGAATATGCCCGATATGCCGGAAGACCAGTCTGCCGACGAGGATTTGAACTTCGGCTCCGGCTTCATCATCAGTAAAGACGGCTATATCCTGACCAATACCCACGTCGTTGCCGGTATGGGCAATATTAAAGTCCTGCTCAACGACAAACGCGAATACACCGCCAAGCTGATCGGATCGGATACGCAATCCGATGTCGCGCTGCTGAAGATTGACGCTTCGGAAGAATTGCCCGTCGTCAAAATCGGCAATCCGAAAGATTTGAAACCGGGCGAATGGGTTGCCGCCATCGGTGCGCCGTTCGGCTTCGACAACAGCGTTACTTCAGGCATCGTGTCCGCCAAAGGACGCAGCCTGCCGAACGAAAGCTACACGCCTTTCATCCAAACCGACGTTGCCATCAATCCGGGTAACTCCGGCGGCCCGCTGTTTAACCTGAAAGGTCAGGTAGTCGGAATCAACTCCCAAATTTACAGCCGCAGCGGCGGATTTATGGGCATTTCCTTTGCGATTCCGATTGATGTGGCGATGAACGTTGCCGAGCAGTTGAAAACCAGCGGTAAGGTTCAGCGCGGTCAGTTGGGCGTGATTATTCAGGAAGTGTCTTACGATCTGGCAAAATCGTTCGGTTTGGACAAAGCCAGCGGCGCGTTGATTGCCAAAGTGATGCCGAACAGCCCTGCCATGCAGGCAGGATTGCAAGTGGGCGACATCGTCCGCAGCGTCAACGGCGAAGAAGTGCGCGTGTCCAGCGATTTGCCGGTTATGGTCGGCTCGATGCTGCCGGGTAAGGAAGTCACGCTGGAAGTATGGCGCAAAGGCGAGAAGATTAATGTGAAAGTCAAACTCGGCAGCATGGCGGAGCAGAACGAAACGTCTTCGCGCGCTACCGAGCAGCCGCAGCAGGCAAATCCGGCGGACGGCTTTACCGTCGATAATACGGGACTGACCCTGCGCGTCGATGAAGGTGCAGGCAAAAGCCGCCTGATTGTTTCCCGCGTCAGCGGCGCGGCGGAACGTGCCGGACTCAAACGCGGCGACGAAATCCTCGCCGTCAGCCAAATCAGCGTCAACGACGAATCGAGCTTCCGCAGCGCGTTGGCAGGCGCGGGCAAAAATGTGCCGCTGCTGGTTCAGCGCGACGGCAATACGCTTTTCCTCGCCCTGACCCTGCAATAAGGTGCAACGCAAGCGCCATTCAATGATAGAATACCCGCCATCCTAAGGTGGCGGGTATTTTGTAATTTTAGCAACTGATTGATTTGTTTGTTTTTTGATGGTTTTGCTCTTTTGGCTTTGTCAACAATCGCATTCAAAGGTCGTCTGAAAACGTTCCGCTCCGATTGACTTCCTATTAATAAAAATATTATGCACCTGATTGATTATTCACATTCGTTTTTATCCGTCGTGCCGCCGTTTTTGGCATTGGCGCTTGCCGTCATTACCCGCCGCGTGCTGTTGTCTTTGGGCATCGGTATTTTGGTCGGCGTTGCCTTTTTGGTCGGCGGCAGCCCGATTGACGGACTGACACACCTGAAAGACATGGTGGTCGGACTGGCTTGGGCAGACGGCGATTGGTCGCTGGGAAAACCTAAAATCCTGATTTTCTTGTTGTTGCTCGGTATTTTCACTTCTCTTTTAACCTTTTCGGGCAGCAATCAGGCGTTTGCCGATTGGGCGAAGCAACACATCAAAGGGCGGCGCGGCGCAAAAATGCTGACTGCCTGCCTCGTATTCGTTACCTTTATCGACGACTATTTCCATAGTCTCGCCGTCGGTGCGATTGCACGCCCCGTTACCGACAAATTCAAAGTTTCCCGCGCCAAACTGGCGTATATCCTTGATTCCACTGCTGCGCCGATGTGCGTACTGATGCCGGTTTCAAGCTGGGGCGCATCGATTATCGCCACGCTGGCAGGTCTGCTCGTTACCTACCACATCACCGGATACACGCCGATGGGTGTGTTCGTTGCCATGAGCCTGATGAATTATTACGCCCTGTTCGCGCTGATCATGGTGTTTGTCGTCGCTTGGTTTTCTTTCGACATCGGCTCGATGGCGCGCCTTGAAAAAGCGGCATTGCAGGAAACCCATGACGAATCCGCCGTCTCTGACGGCCCTAAAGGCAGGGTTTACGCGCTGATTATCCCTGTTTTGGTGTTGATCGCATCCACCGTTTCCGCTATGATTTACACAGGCGCGCAGTCAAGCGAAACTTTCACTATTTTGGGCGCGTTTGAAAATACCGATGTAAATACCTCGCTGGTGTTCGGCGGTACTTGCGGCGTACTCGCCGTCGTCCTTTGCACGCTCGGCACCATCAAGGCCGCCGACTATCCCAAAGCCGTCCGTCAGGGCATATCTTCGATGTTCGGCGCTATTACCATCCTGATTCTTGCCTGGCTCATCAGCACCGTCGTCAGCGAAATGCACACCGGCGACTACCTCTCCACGCTGGTTGCAGACAACATCCATCCCGGCTTCCTGCCCGTCATCCTCTTCCTGCTTGCCAGCGTGATGGCGTTCGCCACAGGCACAAGCTGGGGCACGTTCGGCATTATGCTGCCGATTGCCGCCGCGATGGCGGTTAAAGTCGATGCCTCGTTGGTTATCCCGTGTATGTCCGCCGTGATGGCTGGCGCGGTGTGCGGCGACCACTGTTCGCCCATTTCCGACACCACCATCCTGTCTTCCACCGGTGCGCATTGCAACCACATCGACCACGTTACATCGCAACTGCCTTACGCCCTGACTGTCGCAGGTGCGGCAGCGGCAGGCTACCTCGTGTTGGGCATGACGCAATCGGCTTGGCTGGGCTTTTTCGCCACCGGCGTCGTCATGACCGCCCTCATCTTCATACTGAAAGACAAAAAAGGCAAAGCTGCCTAATGTGTTTTCCCGTTTTCAGACGACCTTTGATACTTTAAGGTCGTCTGAAAACATTTTAAGGAATCCAAAAATGAACGCTCCCCATTCCATCCCGCGCGGCCCCGTTATGGCAGACGTCGCCGCCTACTGTCTGACCGAAGAAGAAAAACAAC